>NZ_JBSWXK010000007.1:0-226883 GCF_056160565.1 Neptunomonas sp. ABH4_499
TGGCAGTGTATTTGATCGGGTTATTGGAAAGAAGAGAAATGAACGCACAGAGCCTGAGTTTGGTCCGTGCGTAAAGGGTGTTTTTCAGGGGCGACTATTTATCCAAACCCTATACGTTTCTATGATGAGAATGGTAATGATAACTCTGCAATGTCATATTACATGTGTCTAATGCCAAGTGGGGAAGTTAAAGTGTGTTATCAAAAAGATAATGGACAATAATGTTCCTATTCAAAAGCAGCTTTTATATCATGTACCCACTAGGCTAGCGCCTTTGTGTAACCCTAACACCCTATACAATCAAGGATTGATCATGACCGGACAAACTTCACCTATCGTTAACACCTCCAATGAGCAGGGCAATGCTAAGCTCGTTTACATCTTGTATCTCGCGGGTCTCATCATTGGTATCACTGGCGTGGTTGGCGTCATCATGGCGTACATTAATAAAAGCGATGCGCCAGAGTGGCTGCAAAGTCACTACCGCTTTCAGATTCGTACGTTCTGGATCGGCTTTTTGTACTTAGTGATCGGCAGCATTTTATCCATGGTTTTTGTTGGATTCTTTGTTTTGCTGTTTTGGGCTGTGTGGTTGATCGTTCGCTGTGTGAAAGGGATGAAATCACTGGACAAGAACGAAGCGCATCCAAACCCTACCGGTTGGTTCTTCTAAGCGTTTTGTGATCTTTAAGAAGGGCTGTGATGGCCCTTTTTTGTGCGCGTTTTTTGGCACATATCTGCGATAAGGCTATGGGATAGATACAAAAAAGCCCCGCGATGAGCGAGGCTTAAATAAGATCTTGAGATGGTGCCCAGAGGCGGAATCGAACCACCGACACGGGGATTTTCAATCCCCTGCTCTACCGACTGAGCTATCTGGGCAACTCAAGAGGCGCATATTAAATCGCGCTAAGCGCTTTGTGTCAACGCTTAAATCGTAAAAAATTACGATTTTTCAGATGGCGGTACATAACCTTCGGCTTTCAGGTAGTCTTCGCCATCCATAAACTTTTCCATCTCTTCGGCCAGCACTTTACGCGTGGCTGGGTCCATCAGGTTCATGTGCTTCTCGTTGATGATCAGCGTTTGGTGCTCCAACCAAGCGGCCCACGCTTTTTTAGAGACGGTGTCGTAAATCTCTTGACCTTTCGGGCCTGGATAGGGTGGTTTGTCCAAACCTTCCAGTTCCTCTTTGTATTTGCGGCACATGACGGTGTGAGTCATGGAGTCTCTCCTGTTTTATTAGCCTTTGTGGCCGGTGTGTTCTTCAAGTAGGCGCTTAACCGGTGCAGCCAGCCCCACATTGTCAGGTTGGTGTATGTTATACCAAAGCGCGTCCCTATCGGTCACGAATTCACGGTTCCCGATATGGAGTTTAACGGGGGTAATATCAAGGTGGTAATGGCTAAACGTATGGCGAAGCGGCGGTAATACCTGTTGCTTTGTGTCGTTTAGCTCCCAACCGGTTTCTTGTTCAATGTCCCGCAAATCCTGCACTTCGGGCAGGCTATATAAGCCGCCCCAAATCCCCGTTTGGGGTCTTTGCATCAGCAATGTAGCGCCGTCTGTGTTTTGCAGCATCAGCATGTACACCTGTTTTACAGGTTTCTCTTTTTTAGGCTTGGGGTGCGGGTAGCGCGTTGGGTCGCCTTGCTGTAAGCCTTGGCAGCCGCTCATCAGGGGGCATAGCAAGCAGCTGGGTTTAGAGCGAGTACACAGTGTCGCCCCTAAGTCCATCATCGCCTGTGTGTAATCACCCACCCGTGTGTACGGCGTGTTTCGTTCGGCATAAAACCAGAGTTTCTCTTGGTTGGCGGTGGTCCCCGGCCAGCCTTCTACAGCATAGAAACGCGCCAATACACGCTTAACGTTGCCATCCAGTATGGCGGCTCGCTTACCGGTCGAGATCGATAAAACCGCCCCTGCGGTAGAGCGGCCAATGCCTGGCAAGGCTTCTAAGCCCTCGACGGATTCTGGAAAGCGATCATCCATCTCCTGATGCACGATCTGTGCGGTTTTGTGCAGGTTACGAGCGCGCGCGTAGTAGCCAAGCCCGGTCCAGTAATGGAGTACCTCGTCTTGTTGCGCACGTGCGAGTGTCCCCACATCGGGGAATCGCTCTATAAAACGCTCAAAGTAGGGGATCACCGTGGTGACTTGGGTCTGCTGGAGCATGATCTCCGAGATCCAAGTGTGGTAAGTGGTCTTGTTTTTTTGCCAAGGCAAATTATGACGGCCGTGCTGATCAAACCAATCAAGCACGGCCGTGTGGAACGCCTCAGGCGTGTAGGTACGGGTCATTCTTTTTTAAAACAGTTTATCCAACAAACCTTTAACGGCTTCATCATCGCCCAGTTTGTCTTTGATTTTATCTTCAACTTTTTCCTTAACCTTGGATTTTACCTCTTCCTTGGCTTTTTCTTTAAGGGCTTTTTCGACCATATCTTGCATCGCCTCGACATCGGGCTTGCAGAGCTCGGCAGGGGCTGTGTCGAAGCTGCCTTTACAGCGCACCGGCCAAGTAACACCTTCGAGCTTGTTGTTGATCGAACAGGTTTTGTTAAACAAGTTATCCTGAATCACTAACCCTAAGCGGTAATCCAGTGAGCTGGCCGGAAGACTAGCAGTACCTTTACCGGAGACGTTCATCGCATCCAAGTCTACGCTTAAGTCGTTGTTGGAGATCACGCCGTTTTTCACGTTAAAGTGGCCCGTCATCTTCGCAAATGGGGTCGATCCATCCACTGTCGCGGCCGTGGTTAATTTACCCAAAGCGCTCACGTTGTTGATGGTTTGGCACATTTGCTGGGCCATATCGATCCCTTGGATGACGCCATCGGTTAGGGTCAGGTCGATGGTGCCGTTTAGGCTGCTCATGATCGCTTCTTGGCTGATGCCGCTCGCCGTAATACTGGCTTTGGTGGCTAAAGCACCGGTTAACGGGGCCGATCCGTTCAGTTTCGTGAGCAGCTCGCCCAACTGCAAGCCTTGGATGGTTTTGTTCACGCTCAGTTTTGGCGTGTTTCCGGTGACGTTAAGGGTCGCGTTGCTATTGATGGCACCGCCGAGGACCTTCACATTCGCTTTCTCAAGTTTGATGACACCGCCGCTGGCATTCAGCTGGGTATCGAGTTGCTTCATCGAGATCGCTTTGGCCGTGATTTCATTAAAGGCCAATGCCACGTTCATGTTCAGGCCGCGTAAGGTATCAAGAGGCAGTGCATCGTTATTGGCTTTGGCGGTTCCACTCTCGCCGCTGGTAACCGCTTTGGCTTGTCCGGCTGAGTCGGTTTCAGGCGGCAGGTAGCGATCAAGGTTGATATGGTTGCCGCTCAGTTTGGCGCTGATGCGTCCATCGCTTAATCGGTAACCCGCATGGCCGGTTAGCGTGCTGTCATCCACCTGAACACTGATGTTTTCAGCACGGATGGCGTTTAAGTCACCTGCAATGCTCGTGGTGAGCTGTACTTTATTCAGCGCCGAGCTGTCGGTCGCAGCATAAATCGGCAGGCCAAGCTCTTCTAGGACGGAGTTCACCGCAAAGCTATTTGTGTTTAATTGCCCTTCCACTTGGGTGGCATCGCTGTTCAGGCCATTAACGGTGATGTGACCGTTCAATGCTACGTTGGTGATCCCCGCGTTAATGTTATCCACCGCGACTTTGCCTTCGGCCAGATTGGCGGTGATGTCAGATTCCAGAGCAAACTTAATCAGCTTGTCGGCATGCACGGTCAGGTTTGCTTTAAGGTCGCTGGCCTGATATTGCTGATCGTTCATGTTCAGCGTGAGGTCGGTCGCGGCATCAATATCAACGGTTTGCACGACTTGATCACCTTGGCTTTGGATCAAGCTGGCCGTCAGCGATACTGGGAAGGGCGTGTCTTGCTGGATCTCGCCACTTTGGATGTTCAAATCCTTCAGTTCAATGCTTTGACCGTTGCTTTCATCACGGTACAGCAGGTGGCTATTCACCAGTGCGATGCTCTCGATGTTGAAGGAGACGGCTTTGTTCTCGGTGCCTTGGTCACCGTTTTCTGGGCTGTCGCTGGATGTCTCTGGCGTTGTGCTTGACTGGGCGGAGGTGTCCGTTGGTGGGATCTGCTCCCAGTTACCTTGGCCGTTTGCGTTTTTGATCAGGGACAGGTCAAGACCATCAATCTCGATCTTGTTCATCTCGACCTTGCCGGACAGCAGCGCAGGCAGGTTCAGCGATAACGAGGCGCTGTTCAGGGTGCCAAGGTCCGGTTGTCCTTCAAAGCGTGCATCCAAACTTTCGATGCTAAAGCCCAACGTCGGGAAGACCGACCAGCTAATATCGCCTTTGATGTCCAGATCGATACCGGCTTTTTCCAGGGCGATCTTTTCGATGTCGTCTTTATAGTCGTTGGGGTTAAACAAGGCGGTAATGGTGCCCAATGCGATCGCCAATAAAATCACTAAAGCCACAACCACGATCAAGATGCGTTTGATCACTGTTCCCATGATGGTTCCTTATTTTGAATATTCTGGCGTCCAGCCACTGCCTGCTGTATCCAGTTTGTGCCAATGTGAATCAATGCCCTACAGAATGCCACAGCAAGGTGAACATCGCATGAAGTCTTTTACTGAGTCCTGTTGGTTTTCGCTTTAGTTCCGGTGCGGTTGTGAATTTACGACTGGGTACGGTGCATCTGGGCGGGTCTGGCGATATAATGACCGCTTTCTGTTTTTGTCATCGGAGTAGAGCATGTCACAGCGCACAGCCACCGTCAGTCGGGAAACGCTGGAAACCCAGATCAGTGTGTCCATCAACCTAGATGGAACCGGTCAGTTTAAAGCCGATACCGGAGTGCCGTTTCTTGAGCATATGATGGATCAAATCGCGCGCCATGGCATGATCGATCTGGATGTGACCTGCAAAGGCGATCTGCACATCGATGATCACCACACAGTAGAAGACATCGGCATCACGTTGGGCCAAGCCTTTAAGCAAGCGGTTGGCGATAAAAAAGGGATCGTACGATACGGTCACTCTTATGTGCCGTTGGATGAAGCCCTGTCCCGTGTTGTGATCGACTTTTCCGGTCGTCCAGGCTTGAGCTTTAACTGCGAATTTACCCGCGCCAACATCGGCCGCCTAGATACCCAGCTGTTTTGGGAGTTCTTCCAAGGGTTTGTGAACCACGCGGGCGTCACGCTGCACATCGATAACATTAAGGGCTTTAACGCCCACCACCAAGCTGAAACCATCTTTAAAGCGTTTGGTCGCGCACTGCGGATGGCGTTGGAGATGGACCCACGCGCTGCTGGCATGATGCCATCCACCAAAGGGGTTCTGTAAATGAGCAGCATTGCTGTTATCGATTATGGCATGGGTAACCTGCACTCGGTGGCCAAAGCGCTAGAGCACGTACAGCCAGGTGTCGAGGTCTGGGTCACTAACGATCCGAAAAAAGTGGCCGAAGCCGACCGTGTGCTTTTGCCCGGTGTCGGTGCCATTCGTGATTGCATGGACGAGATCCTAAAGCAGAACGTCGATAAAGAGGTAGCACAAGCGATCCGCTCGGGGCGTCCTTTCTTAGGCATCTGTGTGGGCTACCAAGCCTTGATGAGCCGCTCTGAAGAGAACGGCGGTGTGGATTGCCTAGATGAGTTTGCCGGGGAGGTGAAGTTTTTCGGCAATGATCATAAAGATCACAATGGCGATCGACTCAAAGTGCCGCACATGGGCTGGAACCAAGTGGCGCAAACCATCGACCATCCGCTTTGGCACAACATTGATGATCAAACACGCTTCTATTTTGTCCACAGCTACTACGTGAATGTGGCCGACCGCAATTTGGTGGCTGGTACCTGCGAGTACGGCAATCAGTTTGATGTGGCGCTGAGCCAAAACAACGTCTTTGCGGTGCAGTTTCACCCGGAAAAAAGCCACACCGCGGGTCTTCAACTGTTGAAAAACTTCCTGAACTGGGATGGCAAGCCGTAAGCGCTGGCTAAGCTTTGGAGTGAGAGTATAAATGGCACTGGCAAAACGCATTATCCCTTGTTTGGATGTTGAAAACGGTCGCGTTGTTAAAGGCGTTAAATTCTTAGATATTCGTGACGCAGGCGACCCGGTCGAGGTAGCAAAACGCTACGACGAGCAAGGCGCCGACGAGATCACCTTTCTGGACATCACCGCGACCCACGAAGGGCGTGACACCATGGTGCATACGGTTGAGCGTATGGCATCCCAAGTGTTTATCCCGCTGACCGTTGGCGGTGGTATTCGCACCTGTGACGATATTCGCACCATGCTCAACGCCGGTGCCGATAAAGTCTCGATCAACAGCGCTGCGGTGTTTAACCCAGAATTTGTTCGCGAAGCGGCTGCACGCTTTGGCTCGCAATGCATCGTGGTGGCCATTGATGCGAAGAAGGTCTCCGCTGAAGGTGAGCCGAACCGTTGGGAGATCTTTACCCACGGTGGTCGCAAGCCAACAGGTCTGGATGCCATTGAGTGGGCCAAGAAAATGGTCGACTATGGCGCAGGCGAGATTCTGCTGACCTCGATGGATCAGGATGGCGTAAAAAACGGGTACGACTTAGGCGTCACGCGCGCAATTTCAGACGCGGTGCATGTTCCTGTGATCGCCTCGGGCGGTGTTGGGAACTTAGATCACCTGGTCGAGGGCGTCACCCAAGGGGGAGCAGATGCGGTGTTAGCGGCTTCCATCTTCCACTTTAACGAGTATACGATCCCAGAAGCCAAGGCCTATATGAAATCTAAGGGCATCGAAATTCGATAATCAATTAGGGTCAAGGACGACATGAACAACACCAAGGATTTGCTTCGACAGTTTCGATTCACCGCGCCGCAGGTTTTTGTGGCGCTGGTCATCTCTTCTTTTATGGTGCTGCCGGCCCTGGCCGCAACCCGAGTCACCGTAAAATCACTTTCGTCTGTGGTCGATTACTCCGAGTTATCCGCACCGGCCTCTGTGGTGAACGAGCACCACATAACGGTGAGCTCCGAAATTACCGCAACGCTCGAGTCCTTGCCCGTTCAGGTGGGTAACACCGTGAAAGCGGGGGATCTACTCGCTGAGTTAGACTGCCGTGACTACTCCTTGTACCGCGAGCAAGCCCTGCAAAACTCCCGTGCGTTATCGAGCCAAGCGGGCTTGGCCAGCCAGCAACTTAAGCGGGCCAAAGCGTTGCAAAAATCCGGCAGTGTCTCGGTGGATGTGCTCAACCAGCGCCAAGCCGAAGTCAGCGCCTATTATGCGCAGCTTAAAGCCAGTAAAGCCGATTCAGCGCTGGCGGATTTAAATGTGGATCGCTGTAAAGTGACTGCGCCCTTTGATGGTGTGGTCACCGCGGTAATGACCGCCCCTGGGGCCTTGTTATCGCCGGGTGCGGCGGTCGTAAAATTGCTGGATTCCACAAAGGGCGAGGTAAAAGCCCAGCTGCAACCCGAGCAAGTCTTGATGCTGGAAAACAGCCAGTTTATCTCCTTTAACAGCGGTGGCCAGAAGTGGCCAACCGAGCTGCGTGCGGTGCTGCCGTTTATCGAATCCGCCGGTCGTACTCAAGAGGTGCGTCTCTCGTTCAAAGAGGGCGAAACACCGGCCATCAGCGGCATGATCGGGGAGCTGACCTGGCAATCTGCGCAGCCTATGATCCCCGCCATGTATACGGTCACCCGTGATGGCGAGATCGGCGTTATGTTAGCCGAGGGCGATACTGCACGGTTTGTGCCTATCCCGAATGCAAAACCGGGCCAACCTGTGCCTACCCGCTTACCCCCGAGTGCAAAGCTGATCGTCTCGGGTCAGTATGTGCTGAATCATGGTGATGAGATTCAGGTAGAAACGCAGGGGCAATAACGTGCTGACTCGACTGCTCAACAACCATGTTCTGGCCAACCTGACCTTTGTTTTGGTCTTGGTGATCGGTATCGCGGCGTATCAAATGCTGCCGCGCCAGCAAGACCCGACCATCAACTTTAACTGGATCGCCGTAACAACGGCGCTACCGGGTGCCTCCGCACAGGATGTTGAGCTGCGCGTTACCAACCCGCTTGAAGATGCGATCCGTACCGTTCAGGACATGCGTTTTGTCTCCTCGAACAGTCGTGAGGGCGTCTCCAGCATGTTGATCCGCTTTAATGACATTGATGAGCGCACTTTCGATAAACACGTGAGCGCCATCCGGCGTGAGCTACAAAACGCTGAATCCGAACTGCCCGAAGAAGCCACCGACCCTTGGATATTGGAGATTACCTCCGCCAATGCGTTCCCCAGCGTCATGCTGGCGGTGACCGCCGAATCAGAGGATGACAACCTTCGCCAGCAAGCCGAAATTGTTCGAAAAGACCTTGAGCGCATCGATGGGGTGGATCGGGTAGACACCATCGCTTTGGATGACCCCGAGCTTCAAGTGCGTTTAAGTTTGGATCAGATGCAAGCGCTGGGCTTATCCCCCACACAAGTGGCCGATTCGGTGGCGATGTGGTTTCGGGACATTTCGGCAGGCTCTGTCTCACTTGGGGATCAAAGCTGGTTAGTGCGATTAGAAGGGCGAAGTGATAGCCCAAATCAGGTGATGCAGATCCCGCTGGTCGGCACCTCCGGAGAGGTACGTCTTAGTCGCATTGCCGATGTGGTTCGCACCACCGAAAAGGCCCGCCAAAAAGCCCGTGTGGATGGTCGACCTGCCATCGTGATGGTGGTGATGAAAAAAGACAGCGCCAACACCTTAAAGTTGGTTGAGCGGGTGCGCGATTACATGGGCACTCGTAACCAAGTCGAGGCCAAAAGCGGCGTACGCCTAGAACTCTTAGATGACCAAACCGTACCCACGCGCCAAGCGATCTCCCTGATGCAAAACAACGCCATGATCGGCCTTTTATTGGTGCTGGTGGTGGCGTGGTTATTCTTGGGGTTCCGCATCGCTCTGTTAACCGCCATTGGTATCCCGTTTGTTTTGGCGGGCACCTTTTGGGTGCTCTGGATGATGGGTGAAACACTCAACGTTGTCGTGCTCTTGGGGGTGGTCATCGTCCTTGGGATGCTGGTGGACGATGCCGTTGTGGTGGTTGAGTCGATCTATCACCGCCTGCAACAGGGCATGTCGCCGATGAAAGCGGCGGTTGACTCACTTCAAGAGGTGGCGCAGCCGGTTGTCAGTGCCGTATTAACGACCATGGCGGCCTTTATGCCTTTGATGCTGCTGCCGGGTATTTTAGGTGACTTTATGGGGGTGATCCCCCTTGTGGTTACGGTAGCGCTTGCGATCTCGTTACTGGAGGCGTTTTGGATGCTGCCAGCGCACGTGTTGGTCGCGAATGTGAACTTCGAAAAGCCGGGCAAAATGCAGCTCTGGCGCCAGCGCACCACTGCTAAGATTCAACGTGCTTACATAAGGGCACTCTTAAAAACACTGCGTCGCCCGGTACTGACCTTGGTGAGCATCTTTGTTCTGTTCATTGGGGCGCTGGGTTTAATTGCGGCCGGTTTTATCAAGATGGACTTCTTTGCCGCCGATGCTAAGCGGGTGTTTTACATCAATGTTCAGATGCCGCCCGATACCACGCTGGATGGTACCTTGAAAAAGACCATGGAAGTCGAAGCACTGGCCAAGCGGCATTTGCGCTCCGATGATGCCTTGGCGGTCGCAAGCTACGCCGGGCAGATGTTTACCGACAAAGAGCCGTACTTTGGCGATCATTACGGCCAAGTGGTGGTCGGTCTTCAGCCTAAAACGGAAGGCAATCGCAGTGTGGATGAGCTGATGGAAGCCATGCGTGAGGACGTCACCTCGGTGATCGGCCCTGTGCGGGTATCCTTCCTGCGTTTGGCCGGTGGCCCGCCGGTATCGAAGCCGATCAGTGTGAAAGTGCGTGGTGATGATTACGAAGTGATTCGCCGTGCGGCCAATGATTTGCAAGCGGCAATGGAAAACGAGGCTGACATCATCGATATCTCCGATGATGCCGGTGCAGGCCGTATGTCACTGACGCTTAAGCCGGACTACACCGCCATCACCCAAGCGGGGATCAGCCCGCAAACCGTGTTGCGTACCGTGCAGTTGTTGGTGGATGGTGAAACCGTGGCCGACATGCAATCGCAAGGGCAAAAGTTAGAGGTTCGGGTTAAAGCGCAAGAGATTAAGTACGATCGCATCGATGAAATCGTTGAGTACCGTATCCCAGATGCGTATGGCCGAATGGTGCCGCTCAACTCTTTGGTCAGCATCGAGTTTGAATCCACTTTGGGGAATATTCGTCACTATAATTTTAGGCGGGCGATCACGGTCGAGGCCGACATCACCGACGGTGGGCGCGATACCGTGGCTGCAAACGACTGGATTTTGCAGTATTGGGACAGCGAGCTGAAAACCCGCTACCCATCGGTATCGCTCGACTTCTCGGGTGAGCTGGACGACATCAAAGAGAGCATGAACTACATCGCTTTGCTCTTCTTGTTTGGCGTGGGCGTGATGTATCTGATTTTGGGTACACAATTTACCAGCTACGTACAGCCTTTGATGATTCTCGCCACCGTGCCGATGGCTTTCACCGGCGTGGTGCTTGGGCTTTGGCTGACGCAAAACCCGCTGAGTCTTTACACCTTGTACGGTGTCGTTGCCCTTGCGGGCATCGCCGTGAACGCGGCGATTGTCTTGATCTCGGCGGCCAATCAGCGGATTCAATCGGGCATGAGTGTGCTGCACTCCACCGTGTACGCTTCGCGCCGTCGAGTGATTCCGATTTTGATCACCTCGATGACCACCATTGCCGGCTTGTTCTCGTTAGCAACAGGCCTTGGTGGGCGTTCCCTCATTTGGGGACCGGTGGCAACTTCCATTGTGGCGGGGTTAATCTTCTCGACCATCCTAACCCTGTTTGTGATCCCGGTGTTGTATCGCTTAGTAATGCGCAAACAAGAGCAGAGCCTACCGACGAAAGCACACTGATTCAGATCAACGCAGTGTTGCAATCCTGCACTAAAGGCGGGCGCTAAGGTCGGGACAGAGCTTAGGGCCTGCGGTACACTTCCTTTACTCTGTTTTATGACATCGCCTACACACTAATGGGCTTAATATGTGTCATAAAACTGTCACAGTGTTCGAGTCTAATGCTCGCCCAATAGAAGGATATTGCCGTGGCCTTTAACGATAGCCAACGTTTCTTCCCAGAGACCCGTATGCGGCGTATGCGCGCTGCGTCTTTCTCGCGTCGATTAATGCAGGAGTCGGTCTTAACGCCGGCCGACCTGATCTACCCTGTGTTTGTGATTGAAGGGCAGGGGCAGACCGAGCAAGTTGCGTCGATGCCGGGTGTCGAGCGCATGAGTATCGACCTGCTGGTGAAGGAAGCCAAGGAGCTGCACAGCCTAGGTGTTCCGGCCATGGCGCTGTTTCCTGTAACGCCAGCGAGCGTTAAATCCGAGTTTGCCGAAGAAGCCTACAACCCCGATGGGTTGGCGCAACGTGCGGTAAAAGCCATCAAAGATGCGTGCCCCGAGATGGGTGTGATCACCGATGTCGCACTGGACCCTTTCACGACTCACGGTCAAGACGGCATCATCGACGAGACAGGCTACGTACTGAATGACCGTACCGTCGAAACCTTGATCAAGCAGGCGCACTCCCACGCGGTGGCGGGTGCCGACATTGTTGCCCCGAGCGACATGATGGATGGCCGCATTGGGGGTATTCGTGATGTGCTGGAGGAAGAGGGCTTTATCAATACGCTGATCATGGCGTACTCCGCTAAGTATGCAAGCGCTTACTATGGTCCGTTTCGCGATGCGGTCGGCTCGGCGGGTAACTTGGGCAAAAGTAACAAGTTTAACTATCAAATGGACCCAGCCAACAGCGACGAAGCGTTGCACGAAGTAGGTCTGGATCTGGCCGAAGGGGCCGACATGGTGATGGTGAAACCCGGTATGCCGTATTTGGACATCGTTCGCCGTGTGAAAGAAGAATTTAAAGTACCGACCTTTGCTTATCAGGTCAGCGGCGAGTATGCGATGCATATGGCGGCTTTCCAGAACGGCTGGTTGGATGAAAAATCCGTCATGATGGAATCTTTACTGGCCTTTAAACGCGCAGGTTCAGACGGCATTTTGACCTATTTTGCGAAGCGTGCTGCACAGGTCTTAAACGGCTAAACTCAATGAGATGAGCTCCGTTTTTGCGACGTGTCGCATCGCTTTATGTGCGGTGATGAGGAGTACGCATGAATCAGGAGCTCAGCGAGATCAATCCCGATCTTTTGCAGGATGCAGGCACACAGGAGGCCATCATGAACGAGGTGTTATCAGAAGAGCAACTAGCCGCCCAGGCGTTGGTCGAAAGCCGTGAGATACTGCCTACGGTTGACCACCCCGTCGAGGTAGAGCCGGTTGACCTTAAAGCCCCCGAGCTTTACATCAACCGCGAGTTAAGCCATCTGCAGTTCAACGTTCGTGTGCTGGAACAAGCCCTTGATGAGCGCCATCCGCTGCTTGAGCGCTTGATGTTCCTCCTGATTTTCACCAGTAACTTGGATGAGTTTTTCGAGATCCGTGTGGCGGAGCAACTGCGCCAGCTCAAATACGGACGTGAAGTGGTGGGTCCGGATGCCATGTACCCGCGCAAGGTGCTCGAGAAGATCCGTGAGATCTGCGAGATTAACGTCGAGCGTCAGTACCGTATCCTCAACGAGATCATGTTTCCCGAGATGGAGCGCCAAGGGATTCACTTCCTACGCCGCCGTGATTGGACCAAAGAGCAACGCGCTTGGGTGCGTGATTACTTCGAAGAGAAAGTCGTTCCAGTGATCAGCCCTGTGGGGCTGGATCCCGCTCACCCATTCCCGCGCCTGATCAACAAATCGCTTAACTTTATTGTAGAGCTGGATGGCAAAGACGCGTTCGGTCGAGAAACTGGCCTTGCGATCATCCCGGCCCCTCGCTCCCTGCCGCGCTTAATTCGCATGCCGGATGAGCTCTGTGAGTCGGGTGATAACCTGATTTTCCTGAGCTCGATCATTCACGAGTTTGCGGATGAGCTCTTCCCGGGGATGTCGGTAAAAGGCTGTTATCAGTTCCGCATTACGCGAAACGCGGACTTAACGTTTGATTATGAAGAGATGGATGACCTTGCACGTACCTTGCGGGGTGAATTGCACTCGCGTAAATACGGCGATGCGGTACGTCTTGAGGCCGATAACCGCACACCGGTCGAGTTGATTGAATTCTTGATGAAAGAGTTCCACCTGAACGAAGAGCAGGTTTACCGAGTCGATGGCCCTGTGAATCTGACCCGCTTAATGGCAGTACGTGATTTGGTGAATCGTCCTGAGCTTCGTTGGCCGCCGTTTTCACCGGGAGTGCCGAACAAGCTGAAGAAAGGCAAAGATACCGATATTTTCCAAGCGCTGAAATCCAGTGATCAGCTCTTATTGCATCCGTTTCAGTCGTTTGCGCCTGTGGTCGATATGATCATGAAGGCCGCCAAAGACCCGGATGTGATCGCGATTAAGCAGACTCTGTATCGCACGGGGGATAAGTCCGACATCGTCAACGCGCTGGTGGAAGCGGCCCGGGCCGGTAAAGAGGTCACCGTCGTGATCGAGCTGCGTGCCCGTTTCGACGAGGAGAGTAACCTGCATCTGGCCAGTCGTCTTCAAGAGGCGGGTTGCTTGGTGGTGTACGGCGTAGTTGGCTACAAAACGCACGCGAAGCTGATCCTGATTGTGCGCCGCGAGGGCAATAAGCTGGTTCGCTACTGTCATCTGGGCACAGGCAACTACCACTCTGGCACAGCACGCCTTTACACCGATTACAGCTTCCTAACGGCGGATGATGAGATCGGGGAAGATGTCCACAAGGTCTTCCAGCAGTTGACCGGTATGGGCAAAATTCAGCGTCTTAAAAAGATCTTTAATGCGCCCTTTACCTTGCACGCCAAAATGATTGAGCTGGTGCAACGTGAAACCAAGTTGGCCAACAGCGGTAAACCTGGCCATATCATCATTAAGGTCAACGGTTTAACAGAACCGCGCATGATTCGGGCTTTGTACGAAGCATCGCAAGCGGGGGTGAAGGTCCAGCTGATCATCCGTGGGATGTGTCGTTTACGTCCGGGGCTTCCGGGCATCTCCGAAAACATCACAGTGCGCTCCATCATTGGTCGCTTCCTTGAGCACACAAGGGTGTGTTACTTCGGTAATAACGGCAAACCTGAGGTGTTCCTAGCCAGCGCCGACTGGATGGAACGAAATATGCTGCACCGTGTTGAAACCGGTTTTCCGGTATCGGGCAAGCTTGGCGATCGCATCAAAAATGAGCTTGATTACTACCTTGCGGATAATACGCAAAGCTGGATTTTGCAGGCCGATGGCAGTTATACACTCTTAACGGCGGCCGAAGGGGAGGCGCCAGTATCGGCGCAACAAACCCTGTTGAACGAGCACGCGAGCTAGTCAAAACCGGATAATTCGGTGCAAAATCACCGAAAATCAGACCCAAAAAGGAGCGTCAACGCTCCTTTTTTTGTTATCGCGACGTAAAGTTATTCGCCTCTGACATGCACGTTCCCGCTTAATGGGCGTTGTGTTTTTATTACAGATGAGGAAAATAGACCGTTGAGTCAATGTTTCCTATAAGAAAAATTGGGAAGTGTGGCGACATTCGTTGCTGATACGATCCGCAGTCAAGAGAGCAAAACGGAAAGCACATATGCCAAAACGTCAGGTTGCCCTGGAGCTTAACGATATTCATAAAGCCTACGGCCAGTTGGAGGTCTTAAAAGGGGTGTCGCTGACGGCACATGATGGAGATGTCATTTCGATTTTGGGCTCAAGTGGCTCGGGGAAAAGCACCTTGCTTCGCTGCATCAACCTGTTGGAGCAGCCAAAAAAGGGCGAAATCATCATCGGTGGTGAAGAGTTAGCACTCAAACCGGGTAAATCCGGTAATTTAGAAGCCGCCAACCGTAGCCAACTCGAATCGATGCGATCACGCATCGGGTTTGTCTTCCAAAGCTTCAACCTCTGGCCTCAGAAAACCATCCTGAATAACATCATCGAAGCACCCACCCAAGTACTTAAACTCCCCAAGGATCAGGCCATTTACCGTGCCGAAGAGTTGCTTAAGAAAGTGGGGCTCTATGAAAAGCGTCATGCCTACCCAGGAAACCTTTCTGGTGGTCAACAACAACGCATTGCCATTGCCCGAGCGCTGGCGATGGATCCGCAGGTACTCCTGTTTGATGAGCCAACCTCGGCTTTGGATCCTGAGCTTGTGAACGAAGTACTGAGTGTCATGAGAGAGCTGGCCGAGGAGGGGCGCACCATGTTAATCGTAACGCACGAAATGCGATTTGCACGGGAAGTGTCCAGCCAGGTCGTGTTCTTGCATCAAGGACAGATTGAAGAGATGGGACCTCCGGAACAGGTCTTTGACAATCCGACCTCCCAGCGTGTGCGCGACTTTATGTCGAGCCATCTGGGTTAACACTGAGCTCTAATAAACACGAACACAACAAAGAGAGATATAAGATGAGTATTCGTAAAGTCATCGCTGCAGCCACCTTAGTTGCTGGTACGTTCGCTGGTTCTCAGGCCGTGTCTGCCGACACGATCCGCATTGCAACCGAAGGTGCTTACGCGCCGTTCAACATGAAAAACGAGCAAGGCGAATTGATCGGTTTCGACGTAGAAATCGCTAAAGCGCTGTGCGAGCAGATGAAAGCCGACTGCACCATCGTAGAGCAAGATTGGGATGGTATGATCCCGGCACTGCGTGGTAAAAAGTTTGATGCGATCATCGCTTCTATGTCGATCACTGAAGAGCGTCTGCGTGCCATCGACTTTACCGATCCTTACTACACCAACGCTCTGGCGTTTGTGGCAGCAAAAGGCGTTGAGTTCGGCACCGACAAAGAGAGCCTGAAAGGCAAAACACTGGGTGCGCAGCGCGCTACCATCGCAGGTCAATACCTAGAAGACGAGCTGGGTGATGTGGTGACCGTTAAGCTGTACGACACTCAGGACAACGCTTACCTAGACCTAGCGTCTGGCCGTTTGGATGGTCTGGTATCCGATAAATTCCCAGCGTACGACTGGTTGCGTACCGATGATGGCGCTAAGTTCGAATTTAAAGGCGACACCATCAAAACCGAAACGGTGGATAAAATCGGCATCGCTATCCGCAAAGGTGATTCCGAGCTGAAAGAGAAATTCAACGAAGCGCTTAAAGCGATCGTTGAAAACGGCACTTACGAAAAGATCAACGCGAACTACTTCCCGTTCTCGATCTACTAAGTCGCCCAGAGGCCCCTTTTTCGAGGGGCCTTTCTATCTACATTACGATAACGAGAAACAACAGTGTTTGACTTACACGGCTTTGGACATCTGCTTTTAGCAGGCACCTGGGTCACGGTTAAGTTGGCGATTGTCAGCTTAATGGTGGGGTTGGTGTTCGGTCTTTTGGGGGCAGCCGCGAAACTCTCGAAGTTTCGAGTACTGCGTTGGATGGGTAATGCCTACACCACCTTGATTCGTGGTATTCCTGAGCTTCTGATTGTATTTGCGATCTACTTTGGTGGCTCGGCCATCTTTATGTGGGTCGCCAGTTGGTTTGGCTACGACGAATACATCGAAGTTGACCCCTTTGTTGCCGGTGTCATGGCACTGTCCATCGCTTTTGGTGCTTACGCGACCGAAGTGTTCCGTATGGCGATTCTGTCTATCCCTAAAGGGCAGTGGGAGTCGGCTTACGCGTTCGGTATGCCGCCGTTCAAAGCGTTTTACCGCATTATCCTGCCGCAGGTGTGGCGTGTGGCCATTCCAGGGCTCGGTAACCTCTTCCAAGTGTTGCTAAAAGATACGGCACTGGTGTCTGTGGTTGGCCTTCAGGATGTGATCCGTCAAGCCACAACGGCCATCAGCAGCACCAAAGAGCCCTTCACGTTTTATTTAGCGGCGGCCGTGATTTATCTGATCCTTACCGCCATCGCAACGGGCATTACCTTATGGATGGAGCGTCAATCAAATCCACAAGCGAGGTATAAAGCGTCATGAGTTGGGATTGGCAAGTCATCCTCGATTATTATCCCCGCTTGCTCGACGGTGCGTTACTGACACTGGAGCTGGTGGTGATCTCAGGCTTAGCGGGTGTGCTGTTGGCCATACCGCTGGCTTTGGCTAGAGCCTCCGATAAAAAATGGATCAGCCTTTTACCCTTTTGCTTTATCTACTTTTTTCGCGGTACGCCGCTGCTGATCCAGATCTTTTTGATCTATTTTGGCAGTGCGCAGTTTGATTGGGTTCGTGAATCCTCTCTTTGGCCGATTCTCAAAGAGCCTTATTGGTGTGCCATCATCGCCTTTACACTGAACACCGCCGCTTACAGTGCAGAGTTATTCCGCGGGGCGATCCAAGCCATCCCAAGAGGGGAGATCGAAGCCGCCGACGCCTTCGGCATGCCATGGTGGCTGAAAACCCGCCGCATCGTCTTGCCTCGCGCCTTTGGCATCGCGTTGCCGGCCTACGGTAACGAAGTGATTTTGATGCTTAAAAGCAGTGCACTGGCCTCGACCATCACGCTGTTAGACCTAACCGGCATGGCACGCACCATTCAGGCTCGTACTTACACGCCTGTCGAGCTATTCACTGCCGCTGGTGTTATCTACCTACTGATGGCCGCCGCCGTGATCATCCTGTTCCGCTTCTTGGAAAACCGCTTTAATCGGTATCAGTACTACAAGCCATCGGTGGACCCGCTTGGGGTGGAGAAGCAGTAACAAATAGCGTTAGAAAAGTCCCGAAAGGGGCTTTTTTTATTGGCGATACCCCTCCCGAAACCCACTCACCAAAAACCGATACCCACTCTCTTTAAGCTTCTGATTCGAGCATCGCTTACTGCCGCTTCGGCGTATCTCTTTATATCCATAAATAAAGTTGTTCTCCTTAGCTTGTAATGGCATGATGGCCAAAATTAATAAGTCAAACATGCTTATATCTCAAGGATGAGATTGATGAAGTACTTTTTCGTTGTACTCTTTTTATTTTTTGCAAGTATAGCTAATGCATATGAAGAACCTTTATTTGAAGGTAACCCTAATCACTTAAAGGTTCATAGATTCTTCTCTACCCCTGAAGAAGCTATTGACGCATGTATAGAATTCGTTGCTCTTCGAGGGTACCCGAATAGTGGATCCGGAGTGGATGCATATTATGGGTGTAGGCCTGAACCATCCATTTATAAGAAGTCGACGGGCTTATGCGATGAACGCTGCTCAATAGGCTCTGACCCTAAAATCTGTACGCTTCTGGCGCTCCAATCAAGTTGCATTACTGTAATGGCACACCCAATCAGTCTGGTTGACAGCCAACAAAGTCTACATGAATCCGTATATGAATCCAGTTACCCCAGTATTTTGAGTATTTCGTACCACAACAATAACCGTGCAAATACGCGTTTTACACCTTATAGCTATCGTTCACAATTCACAGCAGGTACAAATGTCGTTCGCTTCAAGGAACCAATGTGTAAGCCTTTTGCAAATCCTGAGCAATACGCTGATTTTGAATTATATGATAAGGATGAAGACGTAATTTCATCGTTGGTAAGCAATTTTTATCGATTGGTGATTGAGTTTTTAACTAGTAATAAGCGTATCATTATGGACGGCTAAAGTTGTAAGGATGTTGTTTTTTGGTGTTTTTCCGAAAATAGCTAAATCCAAAGATAAGTCAGGTGGTTTAACTTTAGGCGAATAACTTAATGTTCGGTAATAATAAGGGAATAACGATAGTTTAGTTAATAATTGGTGATTAGTTGGTATGCGCAGTCGGGAATGATAATGGCTATTGTGACTAGTAGGGTTGAAGGAATTGATGCTTATAGTGTGTGAGTTATTTAAAAATAACGATAGGCTGTCTGTTCTAATTATAGTATCCGGCTTGATGTGAGGAGGTTTTGTATGAGGGTAAGTTTATTTATAAGTTTTATTTTTTTTGTTTCTAGTTCTGGTTTTGTTTATTCTGATTCCGATGTGATCTTTGATTATTATGAGATGGGGTCTGGCTTTGGACCATTTTCTACTGTTGACGAATATTTAGAAGAAAAGAATAAATTTTTTCAAACTAGTTATGAAGAGTGCAAACTTGGTGAAGCTCATATTTGTGTGAAGTTTGAAATTACTTCTTATGAACCTGTCCCGAACTCTTTATTGATAAATGGTAAAAGCACATATTTTTCTATAAATAGGAGTGCTTATCACTGGTACAGAGAAAGGACGGGTGAGTTTTATCCAAGTGTGGGACCCTTGGGTTTATATGCGAATATTAGTTGTGCTGGTACAGATATCTTGTTTCAAGAAGAACCTGGTGTTTACATTTGTTTAAGTAAGGTGTGTACTGTGCCTTCTTATTTGAATAAAGCTAGTGGTATGTGTGAAGAACGCTGCCCAATAGGCTCTGACCCTAAAAACTGTGAGTTACCGCCATCACAGCCAAGTTGCACTACTGTTACGCCGCACCCAATCAGTCTAATTGATGGTCAAAAGTGGCTACGTGAATCCATATATCAGTCTAGCTACTCGGATGGTTTGAGTATTGCATTTCATTATAATAACCATGCAAATAACCGTTTTACTGCTTATGGTTATCGCCCACAATTTACGGCGGGTACGTATGTTGTTCGTTCATATAACCCGGGTTATGTGCTCGATAAAACTTACGTTTATCCAGGCAGGGTTTACACTACTCTTACCGAAACTCAGACTCAAGCAATAGCTAACCATTGGAAGCACAACTACGACTATACACTGGTAAAGACGGACAGTGGTTTTACCCTATTTACGCCTAATGGTAGCTATACACAGTTCAATACAGTAGGCCGAAGTGTTCAGTACCCAAACCAGAAGTTATCAGAATTAGACAACGGTTATGTCCTGACCAAAGGTACGCAGTCTCTCATCTTTAATTCGAATGGCCAGCTAACAGAGCTAAAAGAACCTAACCGAGTAATAGACGTTACCTACGCTGATCAGCAGCAAACACTGACTCTTAAAAAGAACGATCAGCTCATCGAAACGGTTACCATCGATTACGATACTGAGCACCGTGCAACACGCTTTACCTTCGAGACGGGTCATGTTGAGCTGGAATGGGATGCCAGCCTAACGTCCCTTACCTACTTCGATTCATCGGGTAATCAATATAAGAAGCGGATCTTTAACTACGATGACGAGCGGTTCCCTGAATCGGTAACCAGCATTGATGATGACTACGGCTCAGGTCCTGAGCAATACGCGTATTTTGAATACAACGATGAAGGCAAAGCGGTGATGTCATCGTTGGCAGGGGATGTGGATCGTTTGGAAGTTGCATATCCGACTAATTACCAACGTATCGTTACGAATAGCCAAGGGTATCAAAAGAAATATTATCTGACTGAAAATGATCAGTTCCGTAAGCTGGCTAAAGTCGAAGGTGAGGCCACAGTGAGCTGCGAGCCATCCAGTGCCGAGTACCAGTACGATAACAGCGGTAATTTAATTCAGTCGATTGTTAATGGTGTGACTACGCAGTATGAGTATCAAAATGGTTTTGAGACGAAGAGGGGTGAAGGTGTTGGCACAGAAAGCGAACGTACGATTGAAATTGAGAGAAATAACGAAGGATTACCTTCCTTAATCAAGAGTAGTAGCAATACTTCGATTATTTATAGTGATGGTTTGCCTCAAATTATTGATGAGCATCAAAGGTAAGGTTAGGGAGATGATAAATTTTTTAGATTTATTTAAGATATTTGTATATTTAATGATATTGGTATTTTCATCCAGTGCTTACTCTTATTATGTGGATGTACAGGACGGCAAGCTTTTTGAAGTTATTCAGTTCTATAAAGATAAACAGGAAGCGATAGACGCGTGTTATCCATTTGTAGAATCGGTAAGTGATAAAGATCCTGATTTACTGTGTGGTTTTACAACAAGCTCAAATGGTAAAGAGTTCATGCAGGCTGGTTGGGTAGGTGGTTACCTATTAGTGTTTTATTTTAACGTGCAGTGCGAAGGAGTGCTCGATGAAGAGTATGGTTGTATTGAACCTGCTTGCCCTGAGCCATCAATTTTTAACGAGATAAGTCAGCTCTGTGAAGAACGCTGCCCAATAGGTTCAGACCCTGAAACCTGTGCTCTTCCGCCACCCCAGTCAAGTTGCAGTACGGTAACAGACCACCCTATCAGTCTAATTGACGGCCAAAAATGGCTACGTGAATCCATATATCAATCCAGCATCCCCGGTGGTTTGAGTATTACGTACCACTACAATAACCATGCAAATACCCGTTTTACTGCTTATGGCTATCGTCCACAATTTACGGCAGGTACATATGTTGTTCGCTCTTACGAGCCGATGTATAAGCCATTTACTGGGCACGTGTATACAAAAAAGGCGTACTCAAACGTTACAGAAACTCAGACTCAAACAATAGCTACCCATTGGAAGCACAGTTACGACTACACACTGGTAAAGACGGACAGTGGTTTTACCCTGTTCACGCCTAATGGTAGTTATACACAGTTCAACACATCAGGCCGAAGCGTTCAGTATCCAAATCAGAAGTTATCAGAATTAGACGACGGTTATGCCCTAACCAAAGGCACGCAGTCTTTTACTTTTAATTCGGCTGGTAAGCTAATAGAGCTAAAAGAACCTAACCGAGTAATAGAAGTAACTTACGCGGATCAACAGCAAACACTGACTCTTAAAAAGAATAATCAGCTCATCGAAACGGTTACCATTGAGTACGACACTGAGCACCGTGCAACACGTTTTACCTTTGACACAGGTCATGTTGAGCTGGCATGGGATGTCGGTCTAACGTCCCTTACTTACTTCGATTCATCGGGTAATCAATATAAGAAGCGCATTTTTAACTACGATGACGAACGATTCCCTGAGTCGGTAACCAGCATTGATGATGACTACGGTTCAGGCCCGGAGCAATACGCGTATTTTGAATACAACGATGAGGGTAAAGCGGTGATGTCATCGCTGGCAGGCGATGTGGATCGGTTGGAAGTTGAATATCCGACTAATTACCAACGTATCGTTACGAATAGCCAAGGGTATCAAAAGAAGTTCTATCTGACTGAAAATGATCAGTTCCGTAAGCTGGCTAAAGTCGAAGGTAAGGCCACAGTTAGTTGCGAGCCGTCCAGTGCCGAGTACCAGTACGATAACGACGGTAATTTAATTCAGTCAGTTGTTAATGGTACGACTACGCAGTATGAGTATGAAAGTGGTTTTGAGACGAAGCGAGTCGAAGCGTTTGGTACAGAAAACGAGCGAGTTATTGAAACTTCAAGAAATAATGATGATTTACCTACCTTAATAATAGATGGAAGTAAAACCACTGTTACTTATAGTGATGGTATGCCTGTTAATGTTGGAAGAAGTGAAAAGTAAGATGATTGTTGTTATTTTAAAGTTAAGATCTTTGCCTTTGCGTCTATTTGCGATTTTTTTTATTTTAGGTATGTCATTAATTTTACCCTTTAATGCTATTGCAGAATGGCGAGCGTCATCGTTTTCAACAGTGATAGTTTCACCTTCAGTATCGACGGTTTGTAGAAATGTTTTGATGCATCATTCAGGTGTTAGTTTAAAAAACAAGCTCTCCTATAATAATTGTAATATAAGGGATGAATATGTTGGTTATACTGAAGAAAAAATTATCCCAATAGAAGGTATTGTATAGCTAAGCGGGTAAGGGATGAATGCGATAATCCTAATTATAACTATGAACATGAGTGGCATCTTTCAGCCTTTTTTTCGGAATCAATAAGTAATAATGGTAATTCCTGTAATAATACAAGTAACCCTATAAATATAGCTACAGGAAATAAGTTTTATAAATTTAAGGATGTAAATGGTTCTATTGAATTCAATAGGTATTATAACTCTCTAGGAGGGGGTTGGTCTTATGACTTTCTTCAAAGGCTGGAATGGCATAATGATTTTTATACGGTGATTAGGCCGGATGGCTTTAGTGTGGACTTTTCGTTAGAGGATGGTGAGTTTGTACCGCCTAAACCAATGTCCATGAAGCTGAGTTTTACCGATTCTGGTTTTAAGTTAATATTAGGAAGTGGTGTAGTCGAGTACTTTGACGCTAGTGGTCGACTTACCGAAATTAATAATTTTGGGCATATATATACACTAACTTATGACGGAGAAAATGTGACCGTTCATTATGGTGACTCTTCTTTGGTTATTTCACTATTGGGCGATGGGAGTTATCAAGTTAAGAACATTGCTTCTGATGGTGTGAATCGGGTTAGTTATTCATATGCAGAGACTAATTATACAGATCAGCTTGTTAATGTGACTTACCCTGATGGCTATGCATTAAATTATCTTTACGAAGACACCGATAACCCAATTTCCGTTACAGGTGTCAAGGATTCGTCAGGTGAAGTACTCTATTCAGTTGAATATAATAACCAAGGACGAGCTGTCCGAAGCGAGAAAGGACATTCAGGATCGGGTGTTGAAGTAAGTACAATAGTGTATAACTCTGATGGGACACGAACGGTAGCTAATGCCTTAGGACATGATACGGTCTATGCCTTTAAAGTGTTTGGAGGGCAGTACAAAGCAGCAATGGTTGAAGGTGCTGCAACAGACACCTGTGCAGGATCAAAGAAAGCTTACACCTACGACGCGAATGGTTTTTTGGTTAGCCAAACAGATTGGCAAGATATAACAACCCAATATGTCAGAGATGATTCTGGTCGTACACTCAAGAGTATCGAAGCCTTCGGCACCCCAAATCAACTCGAAACCACCTACACTTACGATTCACAAAACAGAGTGACCAAAATACAGTCACCGACAAAAAAAGAAATTTTCACCTACGATGAGTATGGTAAACTTCTCAACCATACTTCGACATCGCTAAGTCAATGATAAGGACATCATTATGATCAGGAAGAACACGCTTCTTACTGCACTTTTATGCGCCTCTCTTTACGTGCCTGCTTCGGTTGCCAGTCAGCAATGGAGTTACACCTACAATGATCTTGGCTTAGTTGAAACCGTAGATGGCCCGCGTACGGATGTGAGTGACGTTACTCGTTATGAGTACACAGAGCGCGGCTGGCTAACCAAAATCATCAATGCCGCAGGACACGAAGTAACCTTCGGTGGGCATAATATCTACGGTAAGCCCACCGTCATTACCGATGCGAATGGCTTTCAGTACTTTAATGAGTACGACACCCGTGGCCGCCTAATTAAGCGAAGCTACACAGCGAACGGTGCGAATGTCGAGTACGGTATCGCGTATCGGCCTTCTGGCGAAGTGGAGAAAATCACAGCCCCTGATGGCAGTTGGGTTGCGTTTGAATACGATGCGGCGCGTCGACTCATAGCATTGCAAAACCAAGCCGGGGAGCGCATCGAATATACCCTAGACCTAATGGGGAATGTAACAGCGCAGTCCACCAAGGACAGTAACGGCAACGTGACTTACCAATCGACGTATAACTACAACGAGATTGGTCAGATGTTGTCCGCTATTGGTGCTGATAGTGGAACCGACAAATTGTGGCACGATGCCAACGGTAATCTAAAAAACCACACAGACCCAAACCAAAACTTTACCCAATATGAGTACGATGCGTTAGAACGCCTAACCAAAGTCATCGATGCGGATCAAAGCACCACCCAATACGAATACGATCAAGCTGATAACCTAACCAAAGTAGTTGACCCTCGGGGTGTTACAACCACATATCAGTACGATTACTTAGGCCGTGTAACTGAGCGCAACAGCCCATCTACCGGCGTTACCACGTATCAATATGATGATGCCGATAACCTCATCGCGACCACCGATGCGAAGAACATCACCACACGCTACAGCTACGATGCATTAAACCGATTGCTAACAACCAGCATTGATGGTTACCCAAGCTACAGCGAAACATATCACTACGACACCTACCCAAGTGGGGATGTCACTCAACCAGCGGTAGGGCAGCTGACCGAAGTTGAGGATCAATCGGGTCGCATTCTTTATACCTACAACGAACGAGGCAAATTAGAAGAGCGGCTTCGTAGCATGGAAGTTGAAGGTAAAACACGTTATCTCGGTTTTAACTACCTGTACAACAATAAAGATCAGCTCTCGTCTGTGATTTACCCAGAAGGATTAAAAGTTAATTACCAGTGGTCGCAAGGGCAGTTAACAGGGATCGATATTGAAGGCTTAAAACTGGGGCAACGTACCGTACTCTCGGATATTACCTACCAACCTTTCGGGGGAGTGAATGGGTTTACGTGGGGGAATGGAATCACCTTATCCCGCAATTATGACCTGAACGGTCGTTTGATCAGCCACGACATCAGCCCTGTCGACACCATTGAGTACTACTACGATCTTGCTTCTAACCTGCTGACGCAAAATCGTAACGATGGTCAGTTCACGTATGAATACGATAATCTGCACCGGCTAACCGAAGAAGAAACCGATAACTACGCAAAACGTTACACCTATGATGCCGTAGGTAACCGGACTAGAAAAGTCCAAGAGAGCTTCAAGGCCGATGGCACGACACAAACCAGTACCCAAAGGCTGACATATGAAACCGACTCCAACAAACTGAAAAAACGTTGGAGCACCGCCATCACTCACGATGAAAACGGCAACATTATCAGTGGTATATCGAGCCACGTATTCACCTATGGCCCGAACAATCGAATGATGTCGGCTAAAATAGGTACCGCAGAGCGAGCCCGTTTTTACTACAACGCCTATGGCGAGCGAATTCGTAAACTCAGCTCAAAAAGTGGCACGCATGTACTCTTTCAATATGGCTCCAACGGTAAGCTATTAACCGAGAGCTTTGTGAACAAAAGTGGCCACTACTACCGGATCAACAACTACATCTGGTATGGCGATACACCTGTCGCCTTGGTAGAACAAAACCTAAGCTCTACCGGAAATGTATGGGCGGAGTACATCAAATATATCCATACAGATCATCTAAATACGCCCATCTACATCACGCAAAATGATCAAACGGTGATCTGGAAATGGGTCAGCGATGCGTTTGGGCAAGGCAGCCAAATCACCGATCCAGACGGCAATGGCAAACGCTTTTACTTTCGACTGCGCTTCCCCGGTCAGTTTTATGATTGGGAAACTGGCCTAAACTACAACTACTTCCGCGACTACGCACCGGCTTATGGGCGTTATGTGCAAAGCGACCCTATAGGGTTGAACGCTGGCCTGAACACGTTTGGGTATGTAGGTGGGAATCCGGTTAATTATGTTGATCCCAAGGGACTAATCTGTGTTCCTTGCGCTGTAATTGGTATTGGTATTGGTGCGTTATTGAATCCAATGCCAGCTAATGCACCAGGAGAATGTGATGTTGTTGAGGGGTATTCAGGTGTTGATGCAGCTTTTGATATCGCTAGTTTCATCCCTCCTGCAAGAGCTGCAAAAGGCCCTGTAAAAGAGTTACTTGAGGAAGCGGTTTC
Source organism: Neptunomonas sp. ABH4_499 (assembly GCF_056160565.1). Lineage (NCBI taxonomy): Bacteria > Pseudomonadati > Pseudomonadota > Gammaproteobacteria > Oceanospirillales > Oceanospirillaceae > Neptunomonas > Neptunomonas sp. ABH4_499. The sequence goes on from NZ_JBSWXK010000007.1 coordinate 26,522, forward strand.
AAAGGGAACACCGAAAGTGAAATGGGGAGCGCAAGAGAAGCATTTCCCTGGGCACAACTCTTATACACCTGGTCGAAGTACGATGACTAGTGACCCAACTAAACTTGCACAACAGGCAGGTACTGGCCAACAAGTTGGAAAGGTTCCTGTAGGGCAACCTGGTTCAAAAGAGAGGGTTAATTTTGGTGAAAGGATTGGAACATACATTGATCAGGCTGGTAATGCTTCGCCGACCACAAATGGCATTATTCATTACTCTAAAGATGGCATCCATATTGTTCCAGCGAGGCCATAGATACTAATGAATATCAATACTTTAACTCGGTTATCTCTTCAGCGAGCCCTTTTGGGTGAGGTGTCTGCATTACTGCGTGCAGTCGTGTTTTCGATTGAAGACAAAAATATTGATGTTAGGTTTTATTTGGATGGCCTGATCAATGAAAAGGATGAGGAATCAGCTTCTTGTGTTGAGACGGAGATAATTGCTGATTACGAAGAAGATTATGCAATTGTTGTTAGTTGTATAAGATTAGATTTTCCACAGCCTATCAATGATGATGGAGTATGGGTTTATCAAAGGCGCGAATCTGATTTGTAGTGAGTGGTTTTTAGCCCCGCATTGCGGGGTTACTTGTATTTACTCAGCCGTAACGACTAAACAGCCCTCCATCACTCTGACCTTCACAGGCGTATCAATCTCAAACCCCGCCTGAAGACCTTTAAGGTGAATCTCGCCAATGGGTGTACGGTCAAGGGTATTTTGGTTTAACTGGTAGGAATGGTTAGCCTCTCGGACTTTTAATTGTCGTTGGTGGGCTTTAGTTTTGGACAAGCGCAAAGCTTGCGTATGATCACTGGTACTACTAATAACATTGTGTTAGGTTGTTGTGCTTAGTTGAGTCTCGTTATTGGTAGCGCCTCGACTAAGAGCCTTTTAAATGGTTGTTTAGCCGCTTTTGGTTTCTGCCATATTGATGATACGAGACCAGCGTTTAGCCTTGTGCTTGATAATAAGTCCCTCCAATACCTCAAGTAAAATAAATTTATCTCGGTCTTCCTAATCGTTCTGATAGCGCCATATTGTTCATTGCTTAAGAGGTACTTCTTGTTGTTGCGTACTAAATTTAGTACCCCTCCCGAAACCCACTCACCAAAAACCGATACCCGCTCTCTTTAAACTTCTGGTTCGAGCACCGCTTACTACCACTTCGGCGTATCTCTTTATACCCCGTAATCTCCGTTCCGCGTTGCTCAGCTAGCCACTTCATGACATCGTGAATGGGCGTTGGGTGATCATCGCTGGCAAGGTAGATCGAGTCGATGGCTTTGCCTTGCTCGAGCAAGCCGATTAAATGCGCTAACACACCTGCGCAATCATCCCTGTGAATGCGGTTGCTGTAATGGACTGGCTCTGGCGGGGCAATGATTCCTTCTTCAACGGTTCGCACCATGTGACCACGGCTGGGGCCGTAAATACCGCTAAAGCGCACCACTGTGCTGTTGGGGTATGACAGAACATTCTCCTCGGCCGCCACCATGATTTTTCCCGTCTCGGTTTTTGGTTCGGTGGGGGAGGTTTCATCCACCCATTCGTGGTTATGCTGGCCATATACACTGGTGCTGGAGGTAAAAAACAGATGCTTAGGTTGTGCGGGAAGCGCTTCTAACACATGGCTAACCCCATCAATGTAAGCCGTTTGATAAGCGGCTTCGCTTCGCCCACTGGCGGTCGCGCAATACACCACGTAATCAAAGGGGGCTAATTGCCCTAACACCGATAGAGACGATTTATCACTTAAATCCGCTTTGATCGCATTGATGCTATCGGGAAGTTGGTTTATCGTTCGGCGTATCCCATACACAACGGCCCCAGAGTCGTGTAAACGCTGCCCTAGCGCGATGCCCACATCGCCACAGCCAGCAATAAGAACACGTACGGGGGCGGTTGGATTAGAGTGATTCATCGGTTTCCTATCTTGCTCTCATGGGGTGTAGGCGAAAAGTTTCAGTTTAGTGCTTATGAAGGGCTTTAACGCTACCTTCAGGATCGGCTGCCAGTATTCTTAACAGTGCTTTAGCTGGGCCTGTCGGTTGCCGTCGCCCTTGTTCCCAGTTTTCCAGTGTGCGCTTACTCACACCGATAAGGAGTGCAAAGCGGTTCTGGCTCAGTCCCACCTGTTCCCGAATTTTTTTGACCTCAGGGTCTTTAAATTCAGTTATGTGGGCTGGGGTGCTTTTACCTTGAACGATGTCGTCCATCTCTTTTACGCTGGCCAACAGTTCGTCAAACATTTCGTTTTTCATCTGACCACCTCTCGACTATCAGTTTCAGTGCTTTTTTCTGTTCTGGCGTAAGGCCTTCCCTTTCCTTCAAGTCTTCACCTTATTTTTCTAAGGCCGCCTGTACCTTGGATGATGACACCCATATCGGGGCGTTGCACCAGGGCTTCCTGTAAATCCTTATACTCGTCATCACTGATCAATTCTTTGATGCGACGGGTAAACACGCTGGTTTCAATGAATATCATAGTTAAAATTATACGTCATTGGCGTATATAGTCTAGCTTATGTCGGAGCTGGACCTAGTTTCATGCGGAAAGGTGCTGGATAGTCTCTAAATCTGATAGGTAGGATTTATCGTATGAAACCTATTCAATAGCCTAGATGCTATAAAAGAGTTGGTTTATAGTGCGGCTTAATTCCGAAACAATGTCATCTTAAGCCTAAAACGCTACCTGAATTGGCATCATATCAGAGGAGCACGTCCATGACGCTGACTGAGCTGCGCTACATCGTAACCTTAGCCCGTGAGCAACATTTTGGCCGAGCCGCCGAGAAGTGTTTTGTAAGTCAGCCGACGCTGTCGATTGCGGTTAAAAAACTCGAGGAGGAGCTAAACGTCGCCTTGTTCGAGCGCAGTAAGAACGCTGTGCGTCTGACCGATGTGGGCCAGCGCATCGTCGAGCAAGCCCAAAAGGTGCTCCAGCAAGCCGACACGATTAAAGATTTGGCGCAATTTGGTAAAGATCAGCTTAAATCCCCGCTGCGTGTCGGGGCCATCTATACGATTGGGCCTTATCTGTTCCCGCACTTGGTGCCAGAAGTGCGCAAAATCGCGCCGGACATGCCGCTCTACATTGAAGAGAACTTCACCGCTCGTCTGCGTGAAAAACTGCGCAACGGCGAGTTGGATGCGATCATCATCGCGTTGCCGTTTGAAGAGCCCGATGTCGTCACTCGTGTGATGTACGACGAACCCTTCGTGATGCTGCTACCCAAAGGGCATCAGTGGTGCGATCAGAAACAGATCGACTCCAGTGCCCTCGTCGATACTGAGCTATTGATGCTGGGCGAAGGTCACTGCTTCCGCGATCAAGTCTTAGAAAGCTGCCCAACCCTGACGCAGGCTATTGCGCAGCAACACTCGGTCACCGAAGGCTCCTCCCTTGAGACGATCCGTATGATGGTGGCCAGTGGTCTGGGGGCGAGTGTATTGCCGATCTCCGCGACGAAAGGGCATTACCAGTCCAATTTAGTGGAAACTCGCCCGTTCAAATCGCCACAGCCGATTCGTACCGTAGCGATTGCTTGGCGTGCCAGCTTCCCAAGGCCTCAAGCCATTGATGTGCTGGTTGATGCGGTCAGCCGTTGCTCGATGCCGTTGGAGCAAGGCAAAGCGATGGGCAGTGCTGGGGCGTTAGAGACCGCGTAAGTGAGATGAGTGCGTCTGTGATTCTTCCCCCGGTAACGGAGCTCAAAGGCGTTGGCGCCGCGATGGAGCTTAAGCTTGCGCGTTTGGGCATCGAAACCCTGCAGGATTTGCTGTTTCATCTGCCGATTCGTTATCAAGATCGGACACGCGTGTTGCCGATTGGCAGCTTACGTCCAAGCGATGAGTGCGTGATCGAAGGGGAGGTCAAAGCCTGCGACATCATCAACGGTCGACGTCGCAGCTTACTGTGCCGGGTGCAAGACGGCACCGGCACGATCACTTTGCGATTTTTTCATTTCAGTGCCGCGCAAAAAAATCAGTTAGCGACGGGTAAGAGGGTTCGTTGCTTTGGTGAGGTCCGTCCGGGTCCATCGGGGCTTGAGATGGTTCACCCTGAATACTCGACCCGCAAAACCGGCATCAATGCACCGGTGGATGAACACCTAACTCCTGTTTATCCTATGACCGAAGGGCTGCAGCAAAGCCGCTTGCGCACCTTGATTAATCAAGCGCTGGAATGGCTCGAAACCGGCTCCTTACCTGAGTTGATCCCCGAAGGCTTGCGTCAACAGTGGCGTTTACCGGAGCTTGGTGAGTCCCTTACCTACCTTCATACGCCGCCCGTTGATGCCAACGTGGACTTAATGCAAAAGGGGATGCATCCCTGCCAGCGCCGTTTGGCCTTTGAAGAGTTACTGGCCCATCACCTGACCTTAACGCGTCTGCGTCAGCAGGTGCAGCAAAACGGCGCGCCCGCGTTGCCTTACCATGGTGTACACACAAAAGCGTTTTTGGATCAGCTACCCTTTAGCCTTACTGGGGCGCAGCAGCGGGTCTGTAACGATGTCGCGAGGGATTTGAACAAACCTGTGCCCATGCTGCGTCTGGTTCAAGGGGATGTCGGGTCGGGTAAAACCGTGGTCGCAGCGATGGCAGCGTTGCAAGCGGTCGAGAACAATCGCCAAGCGGCGGTGATGGCGCCTACCGAGATCCTAGCTGAGCAACATTTTGCCAACTTTACGGCTTGGATGGAGCCTCTGGGGATTAAAGTGGCGTGGTTGGCCGGTAAAGTTAAGGGTAAGCAGCGTGAGACACAGCTTGCGACGATTGCCAGTGGTGAGGCTCAGATTGTTGTGGGCACCCATGCTTTGTTTCAGGATGATGTCCGCTTTTACAACCTAGGCCTTGCTGTAATTGATGAGCAGCACCGCTTTGGTGTGCATCAGCGCTTGAGCCTTCGGGAGAAGGGGCGCGATGGGATTCAAACGCCGCACCAACTGATCATGACGGCCACCCCCATTCCGCGTACGTTAACCATGAGCGCCTATGCGGATCTGGATTGTTCCATCATTGATGAACTCCCCCCTGGGCGTACCCCAGTGAACACCGTGGTCATTGATGATAAGCGCCGCGATGAAGTGATCGAGCGGGTTCGTGCAGCCTGCCGAGAGGGACGCCAAGCCTACTGGGTGTGCACCCTAATTGAAGAGTCCGAAGCGCTGCAGTGCCAAGCGGCCGAAGTGGCAGAGGCGCTGCTAAAAGAGCAATTACCGGAGCTCAAGATTGGGCTTGTGCACGGCCGGATGAAAGCGGCCGAGAAAGCCGAGGTGATGGCGCGCTTTAAAGCCGCTGAGTTGGATTTGCTGGTGGCGACCACCGTCATCGAGGTCGGTGTGGATGTCCCGAATGCCAGTGTGATGATCATCGAAAACCCCGAGCGCTTAGGCTTGTCGCAGTTGCACCAGTTACGAGGCCGGGTAGGGCGAGGGTCGGTCGCAAGCTTTTGCGTGTTGATGTACCATGCGCCGCTCTCCAAGCAGGGTAAGGCCCGCCTTGGTGTGATGCGTGAAACCACCGATGGCTTCAAAATCGCTGAAAAAGACCTAGAGCTCAGAGGTCCAGGCGAAGTCCTTGGCACGCGCCAAACCGGTATGATGCAGTTTCGCATTGCGGATCTTACCCGGGACAAAGACATGCTGGATCGTGTACGCCAAGTGGCCGATCAAGTGCAGAAAAACCGTGATCTGATGGATGCGATCACTCGCCGTTGGCTGGGCCGCGGTGAAGAGTACGGACATGTTTAAACTAAAAAGTGGCAAAAGAGAGCAAACCCATGCCCGTAACAGAGCAGCACATCGAGATCATCCGCGAACAGATCGGCCGAGAGCCTGAGGGCTTGATAGAGGTCGTTGCTACCTCCAAAAGTGGCACGCCGCTCGCGCTTCGCATGCGCTCGTTGGTCAATGATGTGCCGTTCCCAACGCTTTATTGGCTTTCGTCCAAAGAGCTCTGTAAGGCGATTGGGCAGATTGAAGGCCGCGGCTGGGTAAAGCATATCGAAGCACGCATCCAAGAGGATGAGGCGTTAAAAACTCAGTATTTGGCGGATCAGGCTCGATACGTTAAAACCCGTTGGGAGATGATGCTGCCCGAGGATAAAGCCCGCATCGAAACGCTCGGCTTTACCGAGATGTTTGATCGCTACGGCATTGGCGGTATCTCGCAGTGGGACAAAGTCCGCTGTTTGCACATGCAGTTTGCACATCACTTGGCAGATGGTAATGTGATTGGCCGTCTTTTGGATGAAGAATTTGATCTCTCGGCCAAAGACTACCGCTTATAAATCAAACGCAGGTAGCCGTTTGTACACTGTTTTCGATCGGGAACTTATCCTGTCACAGAGTGTTCAATATCTCGCGATAGGATAGACAATAAGAACGATCAACCAGCAGAAGGAAGTCGCTGGTCTACAGTAGGGATTCACTATGAAACTGGCTACCTTTAATCTTTATCAGTTTGCGGCACCCCCATTTTATTGGTACGAACTCACCGCCTCTAACCGCTACTCAGACCGATCTTGGGATGAGAAAAAACAGTGGATAAAAGACCAACTGCGCTTGATGGATGCCGATGTGGTCGGCTTTCAAGAGGTGTTCAGTGTCAAAGCGCTTAAACAGCTGGTGGAAGAGTGCGGTTATCCGTACTTTGAAACCGTCGATGAGCCTGAAATTGACCCCAATTACCCGGATGTCTTCATAAAGCCTGTGGTGGCGTTGGCGTCCCGGTTTCCGGTGGCGGAAGTTCAAACAGTGACCTTAAGCGAGGTTCTGCTGGATGAGCTGCCACTCTCGCCGGAGTTTGCGTTCAGTCGCTACCCCATCCGTGCCACGATCGAAACGGATTCGGCCTTAGGCCCTGTGGTGGTGTATGTCGCGCACCTTAAATCCAAACGCCCCATGATCGACCCGATCGAGTACCTTGAAGATGCCGATTGGGTGCTGCGGGTGAGCGATACCCTTCAGCGTTTATCCCGAGGTCATGTAGCTGCGCTTTTACAGCGCGGTGCGGAGGCGACGGCTCTGTATCATGATGTGAGCCGTCTGTTGGAGTTTGATGCTAATCAGCCGATTGTCGTGCTGGGCGACTTGAACGACCGAGCGGATTCCATCCCGTTGGCGGCACTGACCATGAATGATCGGATTTACGAGATTGGGGGCGTGCGCGCATCGGACTGGCCCGAGGAGGCCCGTCAATCGCTGTACGATTACCGCCTAACCGATGCGTTTGATCTGGCTGGAAGTTGGGTCCACGAAGCCCGACCGTTTACGCACATCTATAAAGGTGAGGGCGGCGTTCTGGATTACGTGTTGGTGTCCAATGCCCTTAACCAGAAAAACAGCGATGGCAAGGGTGTCGTATCGGAATACCAAGTGCTCAACGCGCATCTAAACTCCGATGGGGTGGGCAACCATAAGCAATCGGATCACGGACAAGTGGTCGTGACGCTCAAAGCCCAGGCCGAAACGACCACTCAACCTGTGGTGGCGGAGCCGGTCGCGGAGCCACCTTTTGTGGCGCCGGTGACAAGTGCGCTTACGCGTCAGGATTTTATCGATTTGGCTGGCGGTATTTACCAAAGCCGCGAAGGCTACGAGGATTGGGGCAGCCAAGATAAGTGGCAGAACTTTTGGCAGTTCTTCTTTGATGAAGGTTATGGCTGGGTGAAATCGGTGTACGGCGCGGTGCCGATTGATGATCTGTACCAAAAACGCCGCCACAGTATTGAGCACATCATCCCGAAATCGTTTTTAAAATCCTACTTGCGTAAAGCGGGTGTGGCGAACCATGTTCGCGAAGGCGCCACGGTGAATCCGCTTAACTTTGCCGCGTGTGAGCGTGGAATGAACTCCTACCGGTCTAACTTCCCGTTTGATATGGAAGGCGATAAGGTGAAACGCCCTTTCCGGTTGGATCTCAACCCTGAAGCCTTTATGACAACAGGGCTTGATGCTGAAAACGAGTGGATCATCCCATCGCGTACACGGGGGGATATTGCCCGTTCGATTCTGTACATGACCTTGGTGTATGGCATTGATGAGCTGTATAACCGCCACCTAGAGACCTTAGTGCACTGGGCAAAAGTAGACCCTCCATCGGCGTGGGAAATCGCCTTTAATGAGTGGGTCTTCGCGCGCCTTGGCATTCGTAATCCGTTTATTGCGCCGCCCGAGAAAGCGTTGGTACTGCTGAATGATCGACAACTGCTGGAGTCGATTCTGCTACCGATAGAGCGCTCGTAACGCTTTAAAGCGCACTTTCGCCTCCAAAAGGCACAAAAAAAGCAGGCTCATGAGCCTGCTTTTTCGTTGATTGATGACACCTTACGCCGTTAAACGGTGGTATTTTTCCATCAACTCATCTTGTGTTTCTTCGTGGTCTGGATCTTTAGGGATACAGTCCACTGGGCACACTTCTACGCACTGCGGTGTATCGTAGTGGCCAACGCACTCTGTGCATTTACCCGGATCAATTTCATAGATCTCTTCGCCCGGAGAGATCGCCTCATTTGGGCACTCCGGCTCGCATACATCGCAGTTGATGCATTCATCAGTAATAATCAATGCCATGATGGCTACCTCTAATCGGTGTTAATCGGTCTTGTCTAGTCGTTATATATAATAATTATTCAGCGCTCTGCAGCAGTTCCTGCAGGACGCTGTTGACGGCGGGATGTACAAATTTACTGACATCGCCACCGAGTACTGCAATCTCTCGTATCAGCGTAGACGAGATAAACGAAAGATGCTCAGATGGCGTTAGGAACAAGCTTTCGGCTTGTGGTGCCAGCTGACGGTTCATATTTGCAAGCTGAAACTCGTATTCAAAATCCGATACGGCTCGCAGTCCACGAAGGATCACGTTTGCGTTGTGCTGTTTAACCAAGTCGGCAAACAGACAATCAAACCCAACCACCTCGACGTTATTCAGATCTTTTAAAACCTCTTTGGTGAGCTCAGTTCGTACATCCAATGTCAGTAGGGGGCTTTTTTTTGTGCTCGCTGCCACCGCTACAATTACATGGTCGAACAATTTGGCTGCACGGTGCACCAAATCAGAGTGCCCATTGGTGATCGGATCAAACGTACCCGGGTAAATCGCTAAGGTCATGACATAGCTCTCATGCTGTAGGGTCAGTAAAGGGCGCTCAGGTTTAATGGGCGAATGGTAGCGAAAATCGGTGATCCAGACAAATAGATAAATGGAATGCCTTATATATTAAAGGTTATAAAAAAATGGTTATTTATTTCTGTTCGGAATATTAATTAGAATCATTCTCAACAAGTACGGACGGACGAAAGATCTATATAAACATTTCTATTGGCATGTAAAATACACGCTACCGCATTGCACACAGTGCATGTTTTTTGGCTGAACTAAACCGTTTTTCTGTTGCCATATCGGGTAATAACCGGCATGGCCTACCCGTGCACAGTTAACGTGGATCCATCAGGAGAGAAAGATTGCGTCGCACTCGTGAAGAAGCCGAACAAACCCGTCAGGAGTTGTTAACAACGGCGATGTTTTGTTATGCCGAGCATGGCATCAATAACGTGAGCTTAAAGGCCATCGCGGCCGAAGCTGGCGTCACGCATGGCGCATTCTATTGGCACTTTAAAAACCGCGACGATCTGTTGATTGCGCTGGCCCAAGTGGTGGATCTACCTTTCGAACAGCACCTTTTAGAGCAGCTTCAAGCCATTGAGCAAAACGCCTTAGAAGCGCTGCGGGACTTTATGGTACAGGTCACCTTGGATGTGATGAACGATCGCCACTCTAAGGCCGTTTACAATCTTTTTTATAGCCGTCAGCAGATGTTGCCGGATGTAGAAGACTTAAACGAGATTTTGGATCAGAACGTCCAAGAGTGGTTGGCCTACATCGACCGCTTCCTAAAGCAGGCTCGAAAGCAAAAGCAGGTCAAAAAGAAAACGCGTAACCAGCCATTGGCGCAGATGTTTTTGGCCCAAATGTTTGGGGTGTTGGCACTGGATATGCGCCTAACCCCAGAAGAGATGGATCAAAAAGCGCTGGTGGAAACCGCTTTTGATGCTCTCGTGCAGGGCATTGCCGCCGATTAACGCCGCGTAGCGTTCACGTGTCTTACAATTCGCGGATCTCGCGCTCGTAAATTCGGTACAACACTTGGCCTGCGCGCTTCTCTTTAAGGGCGCTCCAGTGCTCAGGCAGGTTTAAATGGCCTGCTGTAGATTCGGTTTCGATGTAGATTAAAGCATGATCCGATAACTGCCCGCTGGCTTCCAGTGCCTTACAGATCGGCTCAACCAAGCCTTTATTAAAAGGCGGGTCGAGAAACACCAAGTCATACTGAACCCCTTCTTTCCCCAATAATTGATCTGCAAACAGAGCGGCATCCATCTGAATGACTTCGGCCTTTTGGCACTTTAACGTTGTTAAGTTGCGTTTGAGTTGGCTGGTAGCGGCGGCGGCCTGATCCACAAAGGTCGTATGAGCGGCGCCACGCGACAGCGCCTCGAGGCCCAGCGCGCCACTGCCGGCAAACAGATCCAAACAATGCGCTCCGCCCACATGAAACTGTAGCCAGTTGAATACGGTTTCGCGGACCCGATCCGGTGTGGGGCGCAGACCTTCAATCGCCGGAAACGGCAGCTTTCGGCTGCGCCACTCTCCGCCAATGATTCGAAGGTCTTGGCGAGCGGCATCGGCAGTAGGGCTGGCAGTACGACGGGGTGGATGGCGGCGCGGCATGGTTACACTCTTTTCATCAAACGATGGGCTATTGTACTCGAACCAAGGGGCAGCCCAAACCGTTAAAGCACCCAAACGGAAATGCTGTTTTCTGGGGCGAGACGGTCTTTAAGGGCATCGTGGATCTCGTTTTCTGGAATCGCCTCCAGCATGGCGCGAAACTCAGTGACCGCCGGTAGGTGCCAGCCATAAAAAGCGGCATCGTTGATCAAGGCTTGTCGCGAGTCGTTTTGCTCCAGTTGCGAGCGGTATTGATCCACCAATCGAGTGATCATTGTACTGATCATCGCCTCATCAATATGCTCTAAAACTGAGCGCTGCAAGCGCGCTGGGGTGTCCGCGCTCAGTGCCTTACTGCTCGTAAGAAGGATGCCCTGATACCCCTTTGGCCAAGCCGGTTGATAGATCACCCGAAACGAAGCGCCTTCAGACAGCGGGAGCTGCTGCATCGCCTCTGCCAATAGGTGAGTGATCAACAGCGAAGTGCTGTGCTCCGTGAATGCATCGGTAGGGGCATCACCGTTCAGTGGGGTTGTGCGATTGGCCGGTTGCAACATCAACAAAAGTGGCGATGGAGCATTTAGGCGTAGCTTTTGGGGAAGCGACGGCGATGCAAGTCGAGGTGATGGTGAAGCTGTCTCCTTGTGAGCTGTCTTCGAAAGGGCCAATGCGTTTGTTTTGATCGCATCTTTAAGTTTTGGAGCGCTGATCAACAGAGTAAAGGTATCGAACACGTTTTGATAAAGGCTTGGGTCAGAGTAAACCGCGAGCTGAGTCGTGGCGTTCGTAAGCGCACGCTCACTGATGGATTGTTGTTCTAGGTACAACTCGGCTTTAGCCCGCTCAAGAGCATTCGACAGTGCGCTGTCCACCTCTGATGCAAAAGCGTTCAGGGCTTTTAGGGTGTCATCGGGGTTAAAACGGGTCTCATCTGAGTAGTGCGCCGTTAACGTCAGCTTATCGGGGGACCAGCGCGCCGTGAATTGACTTTGGCCTGTAAGGGCGGTGTCTGCTGCGAGTTCTAGGGCTTTGCGTACGGTTTTAGCCTCTAAGTTTAATGCGCTTGGGATGGCGTAATTTACCGAGAGGCTTAGGCCTTTTAGCTCATCCATCTCAGTTGCAAATACGGTGGGGGCCCATTCGATGATCTCAGGGGCGTTTTGATGTCGGTACTGATAGGTAAGCCAGACAATCACCGCCCCGATCAACACCGGTAACAGCTTTAAATAGGTTCGGTTAAACAGCGGTTTCTGCTCGTCGTTGTGGCGTGATGTCATCGGTTTTGGCATGGTGTGTGTCGTAGCGACCTTGGTTGCTGATAACAAATCGACCTAGAGGTTGGATTTCGTCCTTCGTTAAAGGACAGCCTATGATACGATAGCGGCCAGTTTGCAGGAAGTTTGATCGGACATGATTCAGTTTGAACACGTCTCCAAGCGATATGGAGAAGGACACGATGCCCTAAGGGACATCAACTTTACGTTGAAGTCGGGCGAAATGGCGTTTTTAACCGGCCACTCAGGTGCCGGTAAAAGTACGCTGCTTAAGTTGATCATGTTGATGGAGCGCCCAACCTCTGGCGTGGTTACCGTCGGCGATCACAACCTCAATGAGTTGGCCCGCAAAGGGGTGCCCGCGCTTCGCCGCTCCATCGGCGTGGTGTTTCAAAACCACCAATTACTCTTTGATCGATCCGTTTTTGAAAACGTGGCTTTACCGCTGCACATCAGTGGTTACTCGCCAGAAGATTCAGCACGAAGAGTCCGTGCCGCTCTGGATAAAGTCGGTTTGCTGAGCAAAGAGAAACTGAACCCATTAGCGCTTTCAAGCGGTGAGCAGCAGCGCGTGGGCATAGCACGTGCCATTGTGCACAAACCCAAAGTCTTGTTGGCCGATGAGCCCACCGGTAACCTTGACCCGCAGCTTTCGGCCGAGATTATGCGCTTGTTCGAGCAATTTAATCGCGTCGGCACAACCGTGTTGATTGCCAGTCACGATCTATCCCTGATTACCCGCATGCAGCACCGGATGCTGACCCTTAAAGAGGGGAGGTTGATCCATGACCAATAAGCCCCGCGGTGCGGTACGCGTCACGCCAAAACCGGTCCCCGAAGAACCTAAAGCCTCAGCGCGTCGCAAGAAAACCGCTGAAGAGCCGCCTCGCCGAGGGGCTCAGCAGCATAAGGTCGATAGCAAAGCCTATCGTCAAAACTGGATTCGCCACCACCTAGAGGTAGGTAAGGCATCTTTGAAGCGCTTGTTGGCGACGCCGCTGCAAACCTTAATGACCGTGGCGGTGCTGGCCATTGCGTTGACGCTGCCTGGGTTTATGTTCTCAGCGTTAAGCTCGATGCAAGGTGTTACCACGGGTTGGCAAGGGGAAACGCGTTTATCGCTTTATCTCTCTGAAAATCTATCGGATGAAGATGCCGACCGCCTAGGGCGTACATTAATGCTGCGTGATGACATCGCCGCGATTGATATGATCTCGAAGAACCAAGGTCTTTCTGAGTTTAAAGAGTACGCAGGTTTTGGTGATGTACTGGATTCGCTGGATGAAAACCCACTGCCGCCGGTGATTTTGATCTTACCAAAAACGCACGAGGCGAAGGATCTCGGCCTTCTGCGTGCAGAGTTTGCCGCGATGCCCGAGGTCGATGAGGCGGTCTTAGATATGGAGTGGCTACAACGTTTAGAAGCCATCTTGTCGCTGGCGGAACGAGCCGTATACGTGCTGGGCCTCTTGCTGGGCCTTACCGTCTTGCTGGTGGTTGGGAATACCATCCGTGCAACCATCGAGCGTCGACGAGATGAGATTGTCGTGTGTAAGCTGGTGGGAGCCACCGATGCTTGGGTGCGCCGTCCGTTTTTATACACAGGTTTTTGGTACGGTTTGCTCGGCGGTGTATTGGCGTGGCTTATGATTCAGGTAGCGTGGTTAATGCTCGAAACACCGACACTGGAATTAGCGTCTTTGTATCGAACTCGTTTCGAATTGACAGGTCTTAGTTGGTACGGCAGCGGAGTGTTGCTGGCCTCCAGTATTGTCCTTGGCTGGTTAGGCGCGTGGCTCTCCGTTCGCCGCCACTTACGGGCCATTGAACCGGCTTGATCTTTGCGGTTTGAGTCGCTATCTTTCTGTGTGCTTACCAAGGAGTGGTAAGGAACTTTTTACCGGATCAGTCGTCTTATATCTGGATTGTAATACACGAGGTTAGGATTAAATGGGCAACAGTTTGCAACTCATTGAACACGTATCACCAGGTCAAAATCTGGATGCGTACGTTCAAACAATCAGTACGATTCCTGTACTGAGCGTCGACGAAGAACGCGAGTTAGCCGACCGTCTGTTTTATCAGAACGATTTAGAAGCGGCGCGCCAGCTCGTCTTATCGCACTTGCGCTTCGTCGTGCACATTGCACGCAGCTATTCGGGCTACGGCTTACCTTTGGGCGATTTGGTTCAAGAGGGTAACGTAGGCCTTATGAAAGCGGTTAAGCGTTTTGACCCGAGCATGGGTGTTCGTTTGGTCTCTTTCGCCGTTCACTGGATCAAAGCCGAAATGCACGAGTACATCTTACGTAACTGGCGTATTGTGAAAGTGGCGACCACCAAAGCTCAGCGTAAGTTGTTCTTTAACTTACGTTCACAGAAAAAGAGCTTAGGTTGGATGAACAACGATGAAGTGTCGGCCATCGCCGAAGACTTAGGTGTTGATGAAGGCGTGGTTCGTCAGATGGAAGGCCGTATGGCATCCATCGATACCTCTTTCGATGCACCGGTCGGTGACGATGATGACACCATCGCAGTGGCACCCGCCCAATATCTGGAAGATCAGTCGGCAGACCCTGCCAATTTGCTGGAAGCCTCAAACTGGGAAGAAGATTCACAAACCCGTTTGATGGGGGCGCTCAACACGCTGGATGATCGCAGCCGCGATATCTTAGCTCAGCGCTGGTTGACTGAAGAGAAAGCGACTTTGCATGACTTGGCTGCACAGTACCAAGTATCCGCAGAGCGCATTCGCCAGCTTGAGAAAAACGCGATGAAGAAACTCAAGTCGGCCATCGGTATCGAGCACATGGAGCTCGCCTACTGATCCACCGAATCCATCATAAGAGCCGCTTTTTAGCGGCTTTTTTTGTGCTCGCGACCGGGCTTATTCATCGTGCTTGGTAAAACCTTGTTCAGTTACCTAAAACCGATCATCTTCATGGTATACTTTCGCCGCACATTAAGGAGAGGCGCATGACAGTCCGGTTATTTTTGTTGTTTGCCGCCGTCAGTGGTTTTGTCGCTGTCAGCATGGGAGCGTTTGGTGCTCACGCGCTGAAAGGGCATTTAAG
Organism: Neptunomonas sp. ABH4_499; assembly: GCF_056160565.1. Classification (NCBI taxonomy): domain Bacteria; kingdom Pseudomonadati; phylum Pseudomonadota; class Gammaproteobacteria; order Oceanospirillales; family Oceanospirillaceae; genus Neptunomonas; species Neptunomonas sp. ABH4_499. Next base: position 41,649 of record NZ_JBSWXK010000007.1, read on the forward strand.
CGATCGAATGCTGCAGGTTCTGCAAACCGGTGTTCAGTATCAGTTTTATCACACGTTGGCGTTGATGTTGGTCGTGGTACTGTTGAAGCACCGTGCTTCACGTTTGTTGTCAGGCAGTGGCGTTGCCTTCGCTGTGGGGATTATCCTCTTTAGCGGTAGCTTGTACGTGCTTGCGCTCTCTGGAATTCACACGTTTGGTGCAGTGACACCGTTTGGTGGCATCGGCTTTTTGACCGGTTGGGTCATGCTGGCACTGTACGCATTGTCTGATCGTTGGAGAACGTAATGCAATTATCGGTAAACGGTGATGCGCTCGAATTGCCTGAACGCGCAACCTTATCCACCTTGATTGATCACATGGCGTTAACCGGTAAGCGCATCGCCATCGAAGTTAACCAAGAGATCATCCCGCGCAGTCAGCACGCTGAATTTGAGCTAAAAAGCGGAGATCAGATCGAAGTCGTCCATGCGATTGGTGGCGGCTAAGCGCGAAGCGATCGACCTTCAGGAACAACAAAAACATCACGATTAAGGAACGACCATGTCACTCACAAACGACTCTCTCGTCATTGCCGGTCAGGAATACCGCTCACGTTTATTGGTGGGGACTGGCAAATATAAAGATCTCAATGAGACACGCGATGCCATCGAGGCAAGCGGTGCTGAGATTGTGACTGTGGCCGTGCGTCGAACGAATATTGGCCAAAATCCAGGTGAGCCGAACTTATTGGATGTGGTCTCCCCAGATAAATACACGATTTTACCGAATACGGCTGGATGCTACACCGCCGATGATGCGGTACGCACGTGTCGCTTGGCGCGTGAACTGCTCGACGGCCATGATCTTGTAAAGCTTGAAGTCTTGGGCGATCAAAAAACCCTTTACCCCAACATCGTTGAAACCATCAAAGCGACCGAAACCCTAGTCAAAGACGGGTTTAAGGTGATGGTCTACACGAACGATGACCCGATTGTGGCTAAGCAGCTTGAAGAGATGGGCTGCGTTGCTGTCATGCCGCTGGGCTCACTGATTGGCTCGGGCTTGGGGATCTTAAACCCACATAACATCCGTATCATTATGGAGTCGGCCAATGTACCGATTTTGGTTGATGCGGGTGTCGGTACCGCCTCCGATGCCGCCATTGCGATGGAGATGGGCTGTGAGGGCGTGTTGATGAACACCGCCATCGCTGCCGCCAATAACCCTATTTTGATGGCCTCCGCGATGAGAAAGGCGATTGAAGCCGGTCGCGAAGCCTTTTTGGCAGGTCGTATGCCGCGTAAAAAATACGCCAGTGCCTCATCTCCAATGGATGGCATCATCGAATAACCTTTTGTACTACAGATCGAAGAGAAAGAAGCGTCACTCATGACCGAAGAACAGAAACACATGCGTACCGTTCGTAGCTTTGTTATGCGAGCAGGTCGGACAACGGAAGGTCAGCAGAAAGCCTTGGACGAAGTATGGCCAGAGTTTGGTCTTGAAATTCAACAAGGCCCAATTAACTTGGCTGAGGTGTTCGGTCGCAGTGCGCCCGTGGTGCTTGAGATCGGTTTCGGCATGGGTGATTCACTCATCGAAATGGCGAAAAACGAGCCAGAAAAGAACTACATCGGTATCGAAGTTCACCGTCCTGGGGTTGGGCGTTTGCTCTCTCGCGTTCAAGAGGCGGGCCTAACCAATGTTCGTGTATACCAAGAAGATGCGGTAGAAGTGTTGGCAAAGTGCATTCCGGATGGCTCCCTGCACGCGCTGCAGTTGTTCTTCCCTGACCCTTGGCATAAAAAGCGTCACCACAAGCGCCGCATTGTGCAACCTGAGTTTGCCCAAGCGATTCGCCAAAAACTCGAAGTGGGTGGTTACTTTCACATGGCAACTGACTGGGAAAACTACGCTGAGCACATGATGGAAGTCATGAGCGCGGCTGAAGGTTTCAGCAACAAAGCGGGTGAAGGCCAGTATTCGCCACAGCCTGAATGGCGTCCTGTGACTAAGTTTCAAAAGCGCGGTGAGCGTCTAGGGCACGGTGTCTGGGATCTTATGTTTGAGCGGGTTCAGTAAGCCGCTCGCCCTCCTCTAAGGGGCGTTTAAAGCGCGATTCCGGTTCAGGGCGACCAAACAGGAAGCCCTGAAACTGCGGACACCCCATCGACTTCAGCGTTTCAAATTGCGCTTGGGTTTCAACGCCTTCGGCAATTACGTCCAAGTTAAACTTCTTCGCTAAAAACAGAATGCTCTCCAAGAGTACGTCGGCTTCGTGGTTCATATTCCAAACAAAGGATCGATCAATCTTTAAGGTCGTGACGGGCAGGTCTCGTAAGCGAGACAGGGATGAATAGCCTTTACCAAAGTCGTCGATGTACAGCTTAAAGCCGTGATCCACAATGATGTTCAGTCGTTCTATGATGCCCTCGACCTCATCATCCTCTAAGAAGGATTCGGTAATCTCGATCGCTAGCGCGCTGGTCGGGACTTGATATTGGGCACACAAGGTCAATAGACGGGTGTCAAACGCCTTCTGTTTGACCTGTAAGGGCGATACGTTGACCGATAGGGTTACTTTATGACCTTGTTGATAGACCTGTGACAGTTGTTTAAGTGCGTTCCTGAGTACCCAGTCCCCTAAGGCGTTAATCTGGCCGTTTTCCTCGGCAAGCTCAATAAACTCATCCGGTGGGACAAGGCCAAGGTCGGGTACGTACATGCGACACAGCGCTTCAAACGCGATCACCTCTTGGTGTTGATCAACAATCGGCTGGTACTCAAGGTACAAAGACTCGTAGGTCTCAAAATGCGCAAGGTGCTCCGACAAAACGGATTTACGCACAATTTTGGTGGCCAGGCTCTGATTGAAACGTAACAGCTCACCGCGGCGTCCGTGTTGCTTTAAGTGTGTTGCAGCAAGGTCCGCTGCACCGATGGCCTCATTAATGCTTGGGGCGTCGTGCGGGTACACCGCATAGCCGATGGTGCCGTTTACCTCGAGTATGCCGTTATCGAGGAACATCTGAGTCGTTAAACTTTCAAAAATGGTGGATAGGGTTTCTTGCGAGCAGGGCCTGTCCATAAAGCAGATGACAAACTCATCGCCACCCCATCTGGCCACCAAACTGCCTTCGGGCAGCACTTGGCGCAAGGAGAGTGAGATCTGCTTCAAAACGCGATCTCCCACTTCGTGGCCCTTGCTATCATTGATCTGCTTAAACCGATCCAGATCTACAAAATAGACATGCACTTCACGGGAGTTGTCTGCAATTTCACTTAATTGGGTGAGTAATCCGGAGCGGTTTAACAGTGTGGTTAAGCTGTCTGTTGACGCCATCTTCTCAAGGGCTGAGGTTCGTTCCTGAACCCGCTCTTCAAGTTTTTGATTCAGCTCTCGGATCTCTTCGTTTTGTTGGGTGACGCCGTGCAGCAGTTTCTCGTTCTCGAAGGTGAGTTCTAGGGAGTTCACGATCATTTGATGATTGTTATGATGACTTAGAGCCATAACGACAAAAAAGATCAGACCTAACATGGCCATTAAGGTGAGCGGCGGCTCGATGATCAAAAGTGCAGCGCTGCCTGGGATCAACAAGAGCCCGATAAAGAGCTTACCGATCACTTTCTCCGAAGCCATTACCGCCGTGGCTCCACTGGCAATCGCGCTCACAATCACAATGATCTCAAACTGCGCATCGCGAGAGGCGTGTGGGAGTGCGGCCAGGCAAAGCCAAGCCCACGGCAGCGGTGTAGCTATCACGCCCACTCGAAAGCAAAGGCGCCAAAAGAGAACTCGATCTAACGATGTCTCGTCCGGAAGGCCCAGCGGGTAACGCTGCTGGTAGATGGTGTTGATGACCAGTCGAGTCCCCATGATCACGGTTGTAAACACGGCCCATACATTGAGCCAAGTGACCTCTTTAACGTTCAAAGAAAAATAAGCCACCATCAAAGCTAAGCAGCTAACCAGCAAGCTGCTGGTTGCGTTGCTGTAGCTCAATTCGACGAGGCGTCGTTTTAGGTAACGTTGTCGACGTTGTTCACTGTATGGCATAAAGGGTCTCAGTCGGTCGTGTCGGTGGATCTTCTTGCGAACTTCCTGCACGTTGGTGACTCAATAAATATAGTCAAAGCTTGAGAAAAAGCGGAAATATACGACAACAAACGCCCTTTTTAAGGAGAAAAAAGATGGGATTTGCCCCCTTTGATATGAAGGTAACCAGTGCGGACTTCAAACCAGGTAGCCAATTACCCGCCAAGCACGCCTACGATGGCGGAAACGTATCCCCATCACTGTTTTGGGATAAAGTCCCAGAAGGTACGCGCTCCATCGGGGTGTTTTGTCATGACCCGGATGCACCTAAAACGTCGGATCAAGGCCAGTACGGCTTCGTTCATTGGGTGCTGTACAACATTCCAGCGGATCAGCGAAAACTGGAAGAGGGGGTAACCGCGTTTGTTAAAGGTGTGAATGATTTTGGTGAGGCCGGATACGGCGGTCCTTTACCACCAGAGGGGCATGGTACTCATCACTATTATTTTTGGGTAGTGGCGTTGGATGTTGAGCCGGACCTGCCGGACGGGTTGGATCTTTGTGAGTTTTTAGAGCGCATCGAACCCCATACACTGGGTATGAATCGATTAGTCGGCACCTACGAGCGTTAATACAAAGAGCCCCATCGTTTGGGGCTTTTCTTCCATCGATGGTTTAGAAAATCGCCAAGCCCGTATCCAGCATAAATTCGCGCTCTTTCATCTGCGATACCCACTCCCAATACCCAAGGTCCGTTTCGTTGTCTTGAATCGCTTTTTTCCAATCCGAGCGGGTGTGATGCATATCCGACGCGCTGCCGCGTGTGGTGCGAAGGTAAAGAGGATCGATTTTTAGTAGCTCGTCAGACTCTGGCGAAAGGCTTAGCATCATCCGGTCATATGGCGAATACATATCGCATTGGCCGCTGTGCCCAAAATGAGTCGAGTCGATCGCAAAGATGCGCTTGGTTTCTTGCTCCTTTAAGACCACCAAGGTGGTGTCGTTTTCATCCAGAGTCACTCTTGATACTACCTGACACTTCATGAGTGCGCCCCCTCGTTTATCAGTCTTTTCCATAAGTGTATCAGATAGGTAACAGGTATTTATTGTCTGTTATGAATCAGTAGCTTAAAAAATACAGGTAACGGCCAGTGAGCCCTTTTCTTGATAGGCGTAATGAAGATTAGAGGGTTTGAGCAAGGATAGGTTCAGAGAAGATGAAAGAGCACATGATGCAAACCTGTCATTCAGCGGCACCCAGTAGCGTTGCAACAACTTGGACTTTTCTTCATGTTTTTTGTCTTTTTGTTAATAAGGCAAAAATAGCCGAAATGTCGCTAAAGTTCGTCAAAAAATGGTTTTTAGGGCTGATTTTGGTGCGAAATGGCAATCATTGTCTACAAAAGTAAAACGGTATTTTGTTAGATATGTATTGTGTATAAAAACGCGAATTATTATCATTTATTACTACTTTACAAATTTTTACGCATCGCAATGGATGTTAACCTCTTTGGAGAATGATGTGAGCAGTGATAGCCCCGTTCAAACCTCGGCCGCTCAGCCAGTTGTAAATGATGCAACCGCATCGCCTGTTGACCCTCAAAGCGCGACAGCGCCGGTAGCAGGAACTGAGTCGTCGAGCTCGGCAGCATCGGCTCCGGTCGCGAATGCGTCATCAACCCCTGAGACGGCGGCTTCAACGGCCCCAGCTACAACCGATACGACTGCTGCGGCTCCAGCTCCAGTGGAGGCAGCAGCCCCCGTTGATCCTAACGCGGTTACACCTGTGGCGGGTGCAGATGCTGCGCTGGACCCTGCAGCGGCTGCTGATGTGGTTGCCAATGCACCTGTGGATTTGACCACTCAGCTACAAGATTTCTTAGTCGTTGGTGGGCCGGTTGTCTGGATCTTGCTGGGCTTCTCGGTGGTCGCGCTGAGCATTGTGCTGATCAAGATCTGGCAATTTATCTCTCTATCGCCAGAATCCAGCGGTGATCTTAAAAACGCTTTATTGCTGTGGCGTCGTGGTGAAAAGCAAAACGCGATCTCAGCCCTGAAAACGCGTCGTCCTGTATCGGAAGTGACTGCGCTTGCGATGCAAGGTCTGTCGCGTCAAAGCGCGGATCACGCGACATTGAAAGAAGAGCTCGAGCGTGTGGCTACCCTTCGTTTAAATCAGCTGCGTGCGTATCTTCGTCCACTGGAAGTCATCTCAACCTTGAGTCCGCTGTTGGGTCTTCTGGGTACGGTTCTGGGTATGATTGTTGCGTTCCAGCAAATGGAAGCGGCAGGCAGTCAAGTTGATCCATCTGTGCTGTCAGGAGGTATTTGGCAGGCTCTGCTTACTACGGCCGTGGGCCTTGCAGTTGCGATTCCGGTTGTGGCGGTCCACAACTACCTAGAGCGCAAAGTAGAGCGCATTTCGGCCTTGATGAACGATACCGTTACTCAAGTGTTCACAAGCCATCAAGCCGCCGTATTGAGCCAAGCTAAAGCTGAGGAGCTCAAGCGTGCAGCTTGATCAATCTGCACACCGACGTAAACGCGCCATCAGTCTGACACCACTCATTGATGTGGTGTTCATTCTGCTGCTGTTCTTTATGTTGTCATCCAACTTTATGCATTGGAAGCAGGTGGATCTATCAAGCCCGATTTCTGAACCGACCGACCCTGATCAAAAAGACATTCAAGTCGTCACTATTCTCAACGACGGCGGTGAGTTGGACTTTGCCGGGACGGCCGTGCACATCTCCAATACCGAGCAGTTGAAAGCAATGATTGCTGAACAGCCGGATGCCGTGTATGCAATTAAAGTGGATAGCGATGTCATGACCCAGTCGGTGATCACTCTCTTGGATGAGCTGAAAGCCGCAGGGGCTAAACATGTTTCTCTATCAGGTGTGATGCCGTAGTCGGTTTAGGAGTGAATGGATGAAACTGTGTCCTGAAACGGCGTCTTCACGCAACAGCGGTGATGATAATCTGATCCCGCTGATCAACGTCGTATTTCTTATGTTGATCTTCTTTATGGTAGCCGGGCAGATTCAGCGCTCGGATGCCGTCAAGTTAGAACCCCCTCAATCGGTTAGCGAAACCCCGCACATTGATGAAAAAGTGACGGTGCTTGTGGATTTGACCGGTGCGCTATACCTCGAAAATAACCCAGTGAGTGACGATGCATTCGTCACAGAACTGAATCAGTTGTTTGAGACCGCTAAGGACCAAAAGGCCTTCATGGTACTGGTTAAGGTGGATAACAGCCTGCCTGTGACGCGTCTTCAAGAAGTGCTTAAGTTGATCAAGAGTACCGGGCTGATGAAAGTCTCTTTAGCGACGCGTTTAACGCCGACGGCGCCAGCGGCGGAGGGAGCGGGTTCATGATTCGTGCCTATCACTGGGTAATCGTATTTTTAATCGCAGTAGGACTTCACGTCGCGCTGTTTATAAGTTTTGCGCACTCCGAGACGGAAGGTGCTAAAGACAAAGGTGAACTTGGGATCGAAGTAGATCTTGGGATGTTAGGTGATCTTGGTGATGCTCAGCAAACAACTGAAGCCCCTCAAGTGGAAGAGGAGGTCATCGAACCGGAGCCTGAACCTGAGCCTGAACCCGAAGTTGAGCCTGAACCTGAACCCGAGCCACCTCCGCCACCTAAGCAGGAGAGCGTGGTTAAGGTAAAACCGAAACCAAAACCGGTTCCAAAAGAAAAGCCGAAGCCAAAAGAGAAGCCTAAACCTAAGCCAAAAACTGAGGCGCAGGTTTCTGATCAACCCCCTTCTGATCAGAAATCGGATAACTCAGCGACGAAAACAAAAGCGTCAACCGGTACGGGGGCAGCGAACTCAACTGGGGGGAACCCTGGGGCTAAACGCAGCTATAACGCATTGATCGCGGCCAAGCTTGCAAAATACAAACGTTACCCAATGGCTTCGCGGCGTCGCGGAGAAGAGGGCGAAGTACGTTTGCAGTTTGTGATCGACCGCCAAGGTCAGTTGGTGAGCTACCGTATCAGTCAAAGTTCAGGATTCGATCGTCTTGATGACGCGGTTCTGAAAATGCTGAAAAAAGCGGCTCCGTTTCCACCGATTCCAGACGACCTCAAGCAGGATCAGATGTCGTACAACATCCCGATCGGCTTCTATCTGAAGGACTTGCGTTAAATAACAAATGACTAAGAACTACCGTGTATCCCTAAAGTGTTACCAATAAAAAGTCGTGGGTGAAAAGAGCCAGCAAGGGTGTGATTCGCATCTAAAGCAGGCCGACCCATAAACGTCTAAAGATCGGAAAGGAACGTTAAAAATGACACACCAAAAGCACGATGATGCAGTTTCCCTGCGTCAGTCGCTGGCCAACAGCGCTCGCTTAAAAACCAGCAGCACTTTGGCACTAGCCATCTCTACCGCACTCACGTCTGGCGTTGCTATGGCCGACGAAGTGAACCTAGATAAACTGGTGGTTGAGGAGCAAGAAGTCTCTGCGGACAGCAACCCGTACGCTGAAGCGGGTGCCCCTTACAAAGCGAAAAAACTGTCTGACAGCCGTCACACACGTGACATCGCTGATACCCCGCAAACCATGACTGTACTGACGAAAGAGTCAATCGAAGAGTCAGGTAAAACTGAGCTGAAAGACATTCTGAGTGCGCAGCCTGGTATTACACTGGGTACCGGTGAAGGTGGTAACTCTTTTGGTGATCGCTACATCATCCGTGGTTATGAAGCGCGCAGCGATGTGTACACTGATGGCCTTCGTGAGCCGGGTTTGATCACCCGTGAAACCTTTGCACTTGAGCAAGTTGAGATCTCTAAAGGCCCTAGCTCTACCTTCGCAGGTCGTGGTTCAACGGGTGGTGCGATCAACACCGTAACCAAAAAAGCCAACGCGGATGATACGTTCACAAATGTTGAAGCAGGCTTTGGTACTGACCGCTACAAGCGCTTCACGCTAGATACTAACCAAGCGCTGAGCAGTGACACAGCAGTGCGTTTGAACATGCTGTACACCGAGGCTGATAACCCAGACCGTGCCCCTGCCGGTGAACAACGTCAAGGTATCTTGTTCTCTGCAGTTCACCAAGCCACAGAGAACCTGAAGCTTTCAGGTGATTACTATCACTTTAAAGGTGACGACCAAACTGACCCAGGTTATGCGTACAACCGTGACACTGGCGGCTTTAACAAGTACGACTATGTGGGTCAAAAAGGTCTGAGCTTCCAAAAATCCGAAGCGGATATCGCAACCATTACTGTCAACTATGATTTCGCTGACAATATCCGTTTAGAAAACAAGTCTCGTTGGGGTAAAACCAAGAACGATTACGTTGTATCGGCTTACACCTCGCGCGGTGCTGGTGGTATCCGTAACTTTGCTGCGTGGCAAGAAAATACCTACGTGGGTAACCAAACCAACTTGGTTGCCGACCTAGATCTTGGCGGTATGCGCAACACGTTCGTAGCGGGTGTTGAATTGGCTCGTGAAAGCGTGCAAGCAGGCTCTTACAACATTGAAGGTTCGTTGAGCGGTACACTTGATCCTTACAACGCTCAAAATGACCTGTGGTCCGGAACGGTTTCTCGCGGTGCTAAACAGTCTGAGCTTGAATTGGATACCGTATCGATTTACTTGATGGATACGATGACCGTAACAGACTGGTTAGAAATCTTTGCGGGTGTTCGATACGATCACTTCAACTTTGATCTAGATGCTATCCCACGTGGTGAATCTGACTTTACTAACTACTCTTACAGCGATGGTTTGTGGAACGGTCACTTAGGTCTGGTGTTCTCTCCATGGGAGAACGGCAACATCTACACGACGGTGAGCACCTCTTCTAACATCAACGGTGGTGAAGCGGACGCAGGTACAAACTGTGGCTACGGTGGTCTGTGTAATGCGGATACCGATGCGTACAAAAACATCAAAGCCGAAGAGTCCCTTAACCTTGAAATCGGTACGAAGTGGAACTTGATGAACGATCAGCTGTTGCTGAGCGCGGCCTTGTTCCGTACTACTAAAGACAACGTGATCGAAGGTGCTGACTACGATACAGCCGGTTCCGGTAACACCGGTGAAAACCGTGTACAAGGTATTGAATTTGGTCTGTCTGGTAACATTACGCCTAAGCTGAGCGGTCAGTTTGGCATGGCGATCATGAGTTCAGAAATCCTAGATTCTTTCTACGACGGAACTCAAGCGGTAACGGGTCGAGGTGGTTCGGTTTCTTATCCAAACAACATTGGTTCAGATAAGCCAAACTTTGCTGATAAGAGCGCTAACCTGCAGCTTCGCTACCAGATGACACCTAAGTTCGCTTTCGGTGGTACTGCTACTTACTCAAGCGAAATCTACGGCGGTCAGCCGGATGGTGCGGCAAGCGATACTATCAAACTGCCAAGCTACACCGTGTACGACTTGTTTGCGTCTTACCAGTTTAACCGCAACCTATCCTTGCTGGTTAACCTGCAAAACGTGACTGATGAAGAGTACTACACAGCGGTTTACCGCGGCGGTAGCATCGTTTACTTAGGTGACGCTCGCTCTGCCAAAGCAACGCTGAAATACAAGTTCTAATTTTACCCATGTGAAATGTGTACAAAGGGGCGAGCGTTGCTTGCCCCTTTCTTGTCATTAGGTCAGAGTTGTTGCCATCAGTTGTGACCTAATCGCAATGCGAGACGCTTATGATCATTCCTATTCCCGACGTGTTTACTGCTGATCAAGTGCGACAAATCCGTCAGTACCTTGATGATGCACCTTGGCAAGATGGCAGTATCACCGCCGGTGGCCAAGCCATCTCAGTAAAACATAACCAGCAGTTGGATGAGCAAGCACAGCTCACACGCCAGTTAAGTGATGCTGTGTTGGATGCACTGGCGAGAACGCCCTTGTTTATCTCGGCCGCGTTACCGATGAAAATTTACCCGCCGATGTTTAACCGCTACGGAGTGGGGGAAACCTACGGGCTGCATGTGGATAATGCCATTCGTGTGGTGCCGGGAACACCCACCCGCATAAGAACCGACCTTTCGGCCACGCTCTTCTTATCCGACCCCGATGAGTACGAAGGGGGGGAGCTGCGTATCGAGGATAAGTTTGGTTCCCATTCGGTTAAACTGAATGCGGGGGATTTGATTCTTTATCCCTCTACCAGTTTGCATAAAGTTGAACCTGTCACCAAGGGCGCTCGTTTGGCCTCTTTCTTTTGGTTACAGAGCATGATTCGACAGCACGAGCAGCGCGATGTGTTGTTTGATCTTGACCAGAGCATTCAATCACTGACCGAACAGCACGGTAATGACCATGCCGACGTGATGCGTTTAAGCGGTATTTATCAAAATTTGATCCAGCAGTGGGCTGACACCTAATGTCACATTATTTATCCCCTCCTCGTCATGATATTCCCGCAGGGCTTGTGAGCCTTAGCGATTACGCACAGCACGCTAAGTCCCATATCCGGCCCGACATTTTTGAGTACATTGTCGGCGGTGGTGCTGATGAATGGACGCTGGCGCGTAACCGACAGGCATTAGACCGTTGGATGATCGTGCCGAATGTCCTTGCCGATGTGACCGAAGGGGGAACCCACACGACGATACTGGGCGATACACTGCGGCACCCGGTTATGTTAGCGCCGGTTGCGTTCCATCAATTGGTGCACCCGGAAGGGGAGTGGGCGAGCGCTGAAGCCTGTTCGGTTCTGGAAACTGGGATGGTTGTCAGCACCTTGGCCAGCCAATCGCTTGAGTCCATCAGCGACCGCCTTACCACCCCGAAGTGGTTCCAGCTCTATTTTCAAGAGAGTAAAGAGTTTACGCTGAACCTTGTGCGCCGTGCAGAAGCGGCGGGCTTCACTCAAATTATGATCACCGTGGATGCCTCCTTACACGGTATTCGTAATCGGGCACAACGAGCCGGTTTTGAGCTACCCGAAGGCGTCATGGCGGTTAATTTGGTCGATCGTCCACCGTTACCTCGTAAGGTGTTGACGCCTGATCAAAGCATCGTTTTTCAGGGCATGATGACCGAAGCGCCGACCTGGAAAGACATTGAGTGGCTGCTTCAGCAAACCCGTTTGCCGGTCACTCTAAAGGGGATTTTATCCCCAGCGGATGCACTGAAAGCCAAAGAGATGGGTGTTGCGGGTGTGGTTGTGTCTAACCACGGTGGGCGCGCATTGGATGGTGTGCCAAGTGCCTTAGAGATGCTGCCCGAGATTCGCAGCGTTGTGGGTGAAGATTATCCTCTGATCCTAGATGGTGGCGTGGAACGTGGCACCGATGTGTTTAAAGCCATTGCTCTTGGAGCTGATGTTGTGATGATCGGTCGCCCCCAACTGTATGCCCTCTCCGTTGCAGGAGCGCTTGGGGTTGCGCACATGTTGCGGGTGTTGCGCGAAGAGTTTGAAGTGACGATGGCGATGGCGGGTACGGCTAGCATTCGCGATATAAAACAGGTGGCCCTTCGCCCTGTAATATGAAAAAGGGCCGAATCACCATGATATAGCTCAAGTTTGGGAAGCGCTGGCCGAGTAATGGGGTAATCCATTTACGTTACTCGGCAGGAGTTTCCATGAAAGTGTCCCAAAGAGTGGCCGTACTATCGACAGTGATTGTATTGGCGGCTTTTTCGATTTTTTCGGTAATTCAGTATGTGAATGTCCGAAATACCCTCTTTGAAGAAGCACAAAAGAGCACCCAAGCTTCGACCTCCATCCTAGCTGCTCAAATTACCGACTGGTTAAACGGTAAACTCGCGCTGATTAATGCATTACACGATGCGATTGATATCGAGTACAGCGAAGCGCGTGCTGAAGCGTTGTTTCGTACGCCGGAATTCAAAGATCAATTTATGTTGGTCTTTGGCGGTACCGAGAGCAATGGCCAATGGTTACTGAGTGACCCTTCTGCGTCGATTTCGACCGATCCGCGTCAACGTCCTTGGTATGGCCTTTCTCAAAAGCACAATACGGCGGTCATGACCGACCCTTACATCGATTTAACCACGAAACAGGTGATTATTTCGGCCGTTACAACGATGACGGACAAAGGGCAGTTCAAAGGTGCTTTTGGTGGGGATCTTAGCCTGAAAACCGTATCTGATGCGGTCAATAAACTGAACTTCAGCGGTAACGGTTATGCGTTTCTAATGAGCGAAGACGGCACCCTGATCAGCCACCCGAATGCGGAGCTTAACAGCAAACCGTTAACGGACTTTATGCCGAGTGCACCGAAAACCTACTCCGATCAGTTGACCGAAATTACACTCAACGGTGAAGAGGTGTTTGTGGCCTTTGAACCTTTAAAAGGGCTTTACGGTAAGTCGTGGATGATCGGCGTTGTACTGGATAAAAATAAAGTGATGGCAGCGGCCACTCACTTAGGTTGGGTTGCGGTAGCCGCGACCATCATCAGTGCGATTGTCTGCTCGCTGGTGTTGTTCAGTGTCGTATCCAAACTGTTGAAACCGCTGGGGCATTTGTCGGATTCCTTGAAAGAGATCAATCAAGGAGGCGGCGATTTAACCCGTCGTTTGGCGATTGTGAGTAAGAACGAATTTGGCGAAATGTCCAACGAGTTCAACACCTTTGTGGCCTTCTTACAGAACCTAATCTCGCAGGTAAAAGCGACTTCGTCTTCAATGCGGGATCAAAGCCAAACTCTATCAGATTCAGCCAATGGCGCCGAGCAACAACTGAACCGTCAGTTGTTTGAGTTGGAGCAGCTAGCGACCGCAATGAACGAGATGGCGGCAACCGCACACGAGGTAGCGCGTCATGCACAAGAAGCCGCAAGTGCCGCTCACAGTGCAGGTGCTTCTACCGATGAGGGTGTGAAGATCGTTACCAAAACCACACATGCGATCGATGATATGGTGACCGACATGCAGCAAATTGTGGAAACCATCAATGACTTGAGTGGGTACAGCGATAACATCGAATCCATCCTGACTGTGATCACCGGAATTGCCGAGCAAACCAACTTGTTGGCGTTGAATGCGGCAATTGAGGCGGCGCGTGCAGGTGATATGGGCCGTGGCTTTGCTGTAGTGGCCGATGAAGTGCGGGCGTTGGCGTCACGTACTCAGGAATCGACAGAGCAGATCAGTCAAACCATTCAGCAACTGCAGTCGGGTGTGCGAAAAGCGGAAGAGATCATCCGTCACTCGCATGAGCGAGCTGATGACACCAAAACGGTGGCCTCTCAAGCGGGCGTTGCTTTAAGTTCGATCCGCGACAGCGTTGAGCGCATCAACGAGATGACGCTGCAAATCGCAACCGCCGCCGAGGAGCAAAGTCAGACCTCAGAAGAGATCAATCGTAACACCACGAACATCCGCGACATCAGTCAGCATGTGGCCAACGATGTCACTCAGCAAGCCAGCGGTTCGGATCACATGAAGCAGCAAACGCTGGATTTGGATCGATCCCTCAGTCAGTTTAAAGTCTGATCACAAGTTGCCATTTTGGCGCAGTGTGAAGGTGCGGTTCTCGGCGGATGTCCCCGCCAGAGCCGCCAGTTGCTGGCGAAGCTCTGGGTCATCGGCCTGTAAACGAGCGGTCAACTGATACCCGCCACGCGGCGTCAGTTTTATCTCCCCATCAAGATCAATCGGTGCACTTTCATTCGTGAAAGCAACACGGTAATTGGCCCCTTGGCACGCCACTGTCACCGAGATATCCCCAAGCGGTAACCCGAGCAGTTGAGACTGACGCATGACGCCTTCCCCTTGGGTATCACTGCACGCGCCAGGTGCGATGTGCTCAATTTTTCCATTCACATGCCCTCTTACTGCTGAAAGCGCAGGCATCCAGCGGGTCAGCTCTTGAACATCCGCATCAATGCTGAGTGATGAGAGCGTGGGGGTATTACTGAGGGCAGCACTGACCGGTACAGCAGCTCGAATATGAGCGTTTAAATCGGTGGCACTCAGTTGCCATGCGATATCCCCGCTGAACAGTGCGATGGGAGCGAAAGACCACGTGAGGGGCTCTGGAAACGCCATCGGGAGGTCAGCCACTTGGATCTGACCAGAGCCCGACCAGATCGACCCTTCGATGGCTGTGAGCGAAACCCCAGGCAGGGCGGGAGCAAAGCGATCATACAACCATTTGGCTGGGGTTAAAGCGATAAACATAACGATGGCGACGCCGATCATCCAAAAAGCGATGCGTTTCATGAGGTTCCTTACCGATCTATCCGCTAAAACGATTCAAATTACGCGCCCGCTGCGCTGAGAGTCAGACGCATATTGACCCGACCCGGTTCCGTTGGGGTCAACTGTAGGCTGTTGATCGAGATGCCTTGCTGCTGAAGGGCTTGCAGGACATTCAGTAGCTGATCAAACACCACTTGATCGGCCCACAGACTTAACTCGTTGTCGCGTCCATTTTGAATGCGAGAGAGGGTGATTTTTTGTTGAGCAAACAGCCGTGTAGCGACGCGGCGAAGGTCATCCGAGCTGACCGCTTCAAGCCCCGCCGGTTGGCCTTTTAATTGGGCAGCGGCTTGTTGCATCCAGAGCCAGTCGGCCTGTTTTTTCTCAAGCTGCTGGCTCAATTGTTGATGTTTTTGAAGCTGTGGATTGATGATGGCAAGCCACAGAATCATCAGAACGATTAACGGCGCGGCAATCCAAACGATCTTCTGCTCACGAGCATTCAGGCTTTGATAATACTGTTGGATAGGGTTCATCATGAGCCTCGAATCGTTAATAAGCCGCTGACTTGGTCATCATTGCGTACCAAGGTTCCCAAATCCGCTTGAACCCCGCTTTGGGTTAGGGCGGTGCTGATGCGCTCGATGGCCGCGTAATCGGTCGCTTGCAGTTGTAAACGCAGGGTGTCGGGCGCTTGCGTAAAGCGCACATTGAGTAAGGTGACCTTCTCTTGTGTGAGCAACGGCGCAGCTTGCGACAGCCAGACTAATACCGCCCCATCCGTATCCGCTTGGCCGGATTGACGAAGTGCCCCGCGAAGCTGCGCCACGGGGTTGGTGATGCGGCGTGCTTCTGGGAAGGTAGTTTTGTACAGGTTGATCATGGCGTCATCCAGCTGATCCACCTGTTTTTGCAGGGCGAGGTTTGATGTGATCAACAACCCAAAGCCCAACACCATCAGGGCCGCGGCGGCCCAGAGCGGTTTTTTGTAGGGCTGTAACCACTGCTGCCACAGCGTTTGATGTTCGTAAGGGCCGGTCAATAAGTTTAACGGCGGACGTTTGGGCGAGAGCGACTTCGCCAAGCGATTCAGCAGCGCCGTATCATCAAGAGCCTCGACCGTAAGCGTGTCCAACAAGGAGGCCTCTTGCTCCGGGTCGGCGGCGGTAAGCCTCGTTTTAATCAAGGGATAAAGCGACTGATGAACTCGTCCAGACCAGATGGGCGTACGCACGATGATATGATCACGGTGCTTAATGGCCGTACCCGTCTCGCTCTCATTCAGAAGTAAATAGTCGGCACTCACAAGGTTGATATTAATCGAGTGCTGATTGAAGGCATCAAGCAAGGTGGCAAGTTGTGTGTGCTCAATGGCAATGGCGGTATGCGTGCCGTTTTTAAAGTGCCCCGGCACCACGTGCATCTGCTCGATGGGGGTTGA
This sequence comes from Neptunomonas sp. ABH4_499, assembly GCF_056160565.1. Taxonomy (NCBI): domain Bacteria; kingdom Pseudomonadati; phylum Pseudomonadota; class Gammaproteobacteria; order Oceanospirillales; family Oceanospirillaceae; genus Neptunomonas; species Neptunomonas sp. ABH4_499. Next base: position 58,263 of record NZ_JBSWXK010000007.1, read on the forward strand.
GATCTGATCTTCAATTTGGAACGGTAAACTGGAAATCAACGCACGCTGTTTGCTGGGCATTGCAACGGAAAACCAGCGTACTTGCTCGCCCGGTAAAATAACGGCGGTAAAGGTGTCCTGAGCGCGTTTGGCAAGCTCCGCCATAGCATCGCTGTCGTGCAGCGACACTTGCCCTTGTTGTGCGGTTACGCCTTCACCAAGGTGGTGCCATAGCAGATCCCCTTGCTCTAACTGGGGGGCGTAAATTAACAGTGTTCCGTTCACGGGTTAACTCCTAAGCGTCGGCTCAAAACAGCGGTTTTTCCGTTGGAATCCACATGCAGTAAGGACTGGATTCGAAACGGTGCTTGGCCAACTAAAACCTGAGTATCGAGTGTAAAGTAATGTCGCTCCAGCGTGAATGCTGAACGAAACGCTTCACCGGCTTCAGCCAGTGCCGGCAAGCTGTAAAAATCATCGATGGCTTCATAACCGTCATCAGGACGCGATTCGATCACGCTGAGTGCGGATGACTCATCCAAAAGCCCCTCCGACAACACCACCAACAAAGGGGCGTCCTGTTTGGTCAGGTCGTTGGGGTTCACGCCAAGCTCGGTGTCATTAGGGCGCACGCATAAATAGGGCTTAATCGCTTGCCACTCCTCATCGTTAAGCGCATTGAGTTGCTTCGCTTCACCCAACGACACCATTGGTTGGTTGGTGGGTTGATAGGGCGGCGTTTGATCGGTGTAAAAGAGGGTTTCTGCCCCATAGGGGCTTTGCGGCTCGCTGTTGTCATCCATCCAGTCGCTGGCTCGCTGGATAAACATCGCCGCAGTGGTGTTATCCACACCGGCAAGTTGATCCAGCGCGTAGTTCCACACCGCCTTGATCGCTTTAGTGTTGGCATCGGTGGCGTTGTAATCAATCACCAGCGAGTTCACGTTTAAACAGGTGTGAGAAGGTGAGAGCTTATAGCTGACAAAGCCGGTTTGCCCATCGCCCGAAATCGGGAAATTCGCGGCGGTATCTTCGGTTTCCAGTAAAGCCTTGGTAACTAAGTCTTCCAAGGTGGTTTGCGCGTAGGTTTCTCCTGCGCGGGCGTACCAGCGTGCTTGATCCAAATCCCGAAGGGTCACCGCCTGATCCAAATGATGATCGACTTTCTCGGTCAATTGCGTGGCTAAGATGGCGATCACCGCCATCAAACCCAGCACCAGAATAAGCGCGACGCCTTGCTGGTGGCGATGCAAGCGGCCAGTCTTTTTAAGCGTCATGACTCGCCCCCATCAAAGTCCAGCAGGGTGATCAGTTCCACTGTGTCCCATTGGGTGGACTGGATCGAGATACGCATACCTTTGGGTGCGGTTTCAGAAGGGGGGTCGCTCCAGCGATTGTCCTGCCAATAGGCCAGCTCGATGGATTCGACCTGATCCAACAATAGGGTTTCTGACCAATGATCTTCATCCACGGTGGCTGGGACCGCGCTGCTGTAGCGAATCAGTCGGGTACCATCTAAAAGATAGCGCACGCGCTCTTGCTGGCTGATCTCCCCGCCGTTGATCGGTTGGGTGTCTAGGTGGCTAAACTCGAGGATCAGCCCCGGAATGCTGCTCTCTTGAGGATTCACCAAAGGTCGATTTGGGATGAGTGTCTCAAGGTCAGCGTTTATTAGTCGTAGCGCTCTGTCGAGTCGTGCGGAGTCCGTTTGGTGTTCGGTGATGAGCGTATCGTTGGTCAGCATACTGGTGAGTAGCTGTGCGCTGATCAAGCCCACCACCGCTGTGAGTGCGATGGCAATCACCAGCTCGATCATGGTCATGCCCGCTTGATGGCGCGTCGTCGAGCTCATGGTTCCATGAATCCCGTCAGGGTCGCCAAGGTGTACTCTTTGTTGGACGCTTCGGCCACGCTGATCACAATGCGCTCAAAGTCGGTGAGCTGTGCTGTGGAGCGAGCGGCCTTCCAGTGAAAGGTTTGGTGGGCAAAGGTGACCTCTCCGTCTAAATCGTCCTCGGCACCCAGCATTAACAGAGACAGCTGGTTATGCGCGACCCACTGTGCTTTTTGGCGAAGCTCCAGTTGCGAGGTCGTGTCGGTGGATTGGCTGACCACACGACTGAGTGCGGCCGCAGCGACCGCTAAAATAAACAAGGCGACCATCACTTCAAGCAATGTGAACCCGCGCATGCGAGGCCAGCAACGTACGCAATGGCTCATGAGGCATCCCCTTGGTGAGGATCAAACCAATACGGGTCCGTTAGGGTGCTCAGTGTGTCGCCATCATCGACTTCCAGTTCGAAGGCGTTGATTCGTCCGTCGGGGGCGATCAGGATCATAGGCTCAGCCGGAACCTCGTCCGGCAGGCTGGCTTCCACACCGTTTTGAACCAAACGATGCGTAAAGGCATTGGGTATGGTGAAGTCTTGCTCGGTGGCGATGCGCTGCCACTGGGATTCTTGATAAGCCCAGAGCTGATATGCCTCGTGGGTAAAGCTGATGCCCATCCAGCGCTGTGACGCGGTAGCGCGCTGGCTAAGCGCAATCATCTGCTCGCGAAGCTCTAAGGTGAGGTCGGTAGAGGTTATCGGGCGTTCGGTGGGGCGCAGGGTCAGCAGCACCGCTGTACTGACCAAACCAATGAGGGCGACGACCACCATCAGCTCGATCAGCGTAAAACCGCGGTGTTGACCGCGGTTTAGGTTAGGGTGCTGGGCCCAACGCATGGTGTTACCAGTTACCGATGTCAGCGGCTAAACCTTCGCCACCGTTATCGCCGTCAGCGCCCAGTGAATAAAGGTCAAAGGCGCCGTGTTCGCCCGGTTGTACAAACTGGTACGGGTTACCCCAAGGGTCCGTTGGTAGGCGCTTGATGTAACCGCCGCTGCGGTAGTTTTTAGGCTCTGGTGCGATCGATGGCCGCTCAACGAGGGCTTCCAATCCTTGGTCAGTGCTTGGGTAGGTAAAGTTATCCAGCTTGTACATATCCAAAGCTTGTTCAAGTGCCGAGATGTCTGCACGGGCTTTTTCGACCATGGCTTTATCTTGGTTTTCTAACACGTTTGGCGCAACGATCGCGACCAATAAACCGAGGATAACCACCACCACCATGATCTCAAGTAAGGTGAAGCCGCGTTGGCGTGAAAGACGGTGTTGCATGTTTGCTCTCCTTAGTGCGCACTCATCGCGCGCATAAACATCGTATATTCGTTAGTAAGCGGTTAGGTTATTGAGCTGTAAAATGGGCAGTAAAATCGCTAATACGATCCCCAATACCAAGACGCCAAAAACGATGATCAGCAAGGGCTCTAAAAGCTTGGTGGCAATGCCGATCATCCCTGTTAATAAGTTTTCCTGTTGCCTTGCCGCATGATCGAGCGCATGGCCAAGCTCGCCACTGTGTTCGCCGTTGGCGATCATATAGACCGAAATGGGCGGGAACACGCCGCTGTCGTGCAGAGTTTTACTCAGTAACTGGCCTTCACGAACTTTGTCGGTGCTCTCGCTGACCGCTTGGCGAATCACACGGTTATTGAGCGTGTCCTGGCTGATGCTAAGTGCATCCATCAAGGGGGAGCCGCTGTTGATCATGATGCTGAGCGTATTAAGAAGCCGGGCCGTTTCAAGCTGGGTGATCAATTTTCCTAGTGCAGGAAGTCGAAGTAAAAAGGCATGGAACCGGGTACGAAACGTAGGACGCTTGATCAGTTGCTTCCAAATGAGAGCGGCCACAACCGCGCCCACCACGACCATCCAGCCTTGATGCACAATGAAATCAGAAATGCTGATCATGATGCGGGTCAGCAAAGGCAGTGTTTGGCCGCGTCCATCAAACTGCTCGACCACCTTCGGCACCACATAGGCCATCAATAAGGTGATTACGCTGATCGCCACGACGGTCAGCACAATGGGGTAGATCGCCGCTTGGGACACCGTATTTTTAAGCTGTTGATTGCGCTCGGTGTAATCGGCAAGACGCATCAGTACTTTGCCAAGATCCCCCGAATGTTCACCGGCCGATACCAAGGCGCTGTATACCGGTGGAAAAACCTTGGGGTGCTCTTTTAAGCTGTCCGCTAACGAGTGGCCTTCCAAAATCTTGCTTCGCACTGCTTGCAAGGTGCGTTTCAGTGTTCGGTTATTGGTTTGCTGAACACACACCTGAATCGCCTCTTCAAGCGGCGTACCGGCTTGGATCAGCGCGGCAAACTGCTGAGTAAAAAGCGATAGGTCGCGGGTCGAGACACGACCACCCGTGCGCTTGGTGTGTGAGTGACGCGCGCTGGTTTGCTGCACCGCAATCGGCGCCAGAGATTGATCCCTTAGTAGCTGCCGAGCGTGACGCTCGGAGTCGGCATCCACAAACCCTTTGCGTTTTTTCCCCTGTGGGGTAACGGCTTGATACTCAAACGACGGCATACTCGGTGGTTTCCTTAACCATGCGCAACACCTCGGATGGGGAGGTGACGCCTGTGAGTACTAAATCCCGCCCTTGATCCAACATGGTCACCAGTCGGCTTTGGGCGTAATCCGCCATTTTATGTTCGCCCGCTTTATCGTGAATCAAACGCGACAGCGGCGTATCGATCACCAGCAGCTCGTAAATCCCTTTTCGGCCGGTATAGCCGGTATGGTGGCACGCAGTGCAGCCACGCGGCTCAAACACGGTACGCCCCGTGACGGCGGTATCGCCTAAGGCCAGCGCATCATCTTCGGTCAGGGTATACGGGCTTTTGCATTCAGGGCACAAGGTACGCACCAAACGCTGTGCCAGCACCCCTTTTAAAGAGGAGGCGATCAAATAAGGTTCGACCCCGATGTCCATCAAGCGGGTGATGGCACCAATGGAGTCGTTGGTGTGTAGAGTCGATAACACTAAGTGGCCGGTTAAACTGGCTTGAACCGCGATTTGTGCGGTTTCTGGGTCACGAATTTCACCCACCATCACAACATCTGGGTCTTGACGCAAAATAGCTCTTAAACCTTTGGCAAAGGTCATCCCTGTTTTGGTGTTGACCGGTGTTTGGCCAACCCCTTCCAGAGCGTATTCGACTGGGTCTTCCACCGTTAAGATGTTGCGGCTTCGGTCGTTGATCATGGTAAGACCGGCGTACAAGGTAGTGGTCTTACCCGAGCCTGTCGGGCCTGTTACCAACAAAATACCGTTGGGTTGTGCTAACAAATCGCTGAACGTTTTTAAGGTGTGCGCCGGCATCCCAAGGTGTGTGAGATCCATTCGCGAGGCTTGCTTATCCAGCAAACGCATAACGACCCGCTCTCCATGGATTGAGGGCATGGTCGACACACGGACATCCAACGCTTTACCCGCCATTTTCAGCGACACACGGCCATCTTGCGGGATACGTCGTTCGGCAATGTCGAGCTTGGCCATGACCTTAATGCGGGAGATCAAGAGTGGCGATAATGCACGACTCGGTTGCAGAACCTCTTTTAGCACACCGTCCACACGCAAACGCACCGACATGGTTTTCTCGAACGTTTCGATGTGGATATCGGAGGCTTTTTGGCGAAGTGCTTCGGCAAAAAGGGCGTTGATCAGTCGAATCACTGGCGCATCGTCTTGCGCTTCGAGTAAGTCCTCGGACTCCGGGATGCTGGAGGCCAGCGCATCTAAGTCGATGACCTCGTTAATATCGGAGATCGCCTCAAGAGAGTTGTCCGCCGCCTGGTACGCCAAGCTGATTGCATCGTGTAGGGCTGCGGCATCCATCGAGGACCAGGTGACACGTCCACCAAACAAACGCTCGGCTTCCAGTAAACCATCCAGTGATGAGTCGCTGGAGTAGCTAACCGAAACCTGGCTCTCATCTTCTTGCACCAGCACCTGATGCTTGCGAGCGAAGCCGTAGCTGAACGAAGGCGCCTTGGCCATTAAAGATCACCGTCTAAACGATTGAACAGATCTTCGGTGCGTTGCTCTTGGCGGCTGGCTTTGCTCGGTTGCACGGGCGCTTGCTCCTGCTCTGGAACCAATGGCGCATCGGTTTGGCTTGGTGGTGCGCTTTGCGACGCTTCCCACTTAGGCAGAACCGGTTTGGCATCGGAGGGGAACAACGGCGAAGACTGCTCTTTTAACAGCTGTCGTGCGTGAATGTAGTTGTACTTCTCGCGGCTAAGGCCTGTGGCAACGGTTTGATCGCGAATGATGGTTGGTCGGATAAACACCATTAAGGTACGCTTCTCGCGGGAGCTGCTGTCAGTACGAAACGCTCGACCAAGCACCGGTACATCGCCCAATACTGGGACTTTGTAGGCCGAATCCTGAACGTCTTCGTTGATCAATCCACCCAGCACCAGTGTTGCGCCGTCATCCACCAATACGGTTGTGGAGATCACGCGCTTGTTGGTAATGATGTCGGAAGCTTGAAGGCCGGACAGGGAGCTGACCTCTTGCTCTAGGGTGAGGCGAATTGCATCGCCTTCGTTGATTTGCGGAGTCACCTTGAGCATCACACCAATGTCTTTACGCTCAATGGTCTGAAACGGGTTGCTGTTATCTGAGCTTGCCGTCGAACCTGTGATGACCGGAACCTCTTGACCCACCTGAATATACGCCTCTTCGTTATCCATGGTCACAAGGCTTGGTGTGGATAACACATTGGAGTCGGTGTCTTGTTGAAGTGCGTTAATAAAAGCACCAAAACTGAAACCGCTGCTGGAAAACTTACCCAAGCCTAGTGATAAACCATTACCCACAAGTGAGCTGTCGACCTCATCCGATACGGCGGAGGAGAGCAAATTAACAATGCCGGTTGAGCTGTCGGTGGAGTAATTTACCCCGCCAATCGGGGTGGTTGAGTTCTCGCTTTTATCAAAGAACAACCACTGAACGCCCAGCTCTCGCGAGGCGTCTTCGGATACTTCGGCAATGACGGCTTCAACCAGGACTTGTGCACGGCGAATGTCGAGCTTTTCGATCACATCTTCCAGCGTTTTAATGATGTGCGGCGAGCCCGACATCACCACCGTGTTGGTTTGTTCGTGAGAGTCGATGTGCAGTGTGCTTTGGCTGGTGGCCGCACCACCGGCTTGTTGCTGGGTGGTTTCCTCTTTGATGATGGTGTCGCTGATGCCTTGTAGCACCGGAACCAGATCAGCGGCTTTCGCGTACTTGAGGTACACCACGCGGGTGTTGGAGTTGGTTTCGACTTCGCCATCCAGATCACGGACGATGCGGCGGATTTTACCGCGGGTTGTAGCATCTGCACGGACGATCAAGGTGTTGGTGCGCTTATCCGATGAGATCATCGGCGACGGCCCGCTCTTGTCTTTTTGCGTCTCGTTCAAAAGCGCCGATAAGATCCGCTCCATCTCGCTTGCGGAGGCGTTCACCAATGGGATCATCTCCAACGATTGAGAGTCGGATTGATCCACTTGGCCGATGATCTGAGCAATACGGCGCACGTTAGAAGCGCGATCGGTCACCAAGATCACGTTAGATGTATCGTACGCGGCAATGATGCCTAAGCGGTTATCAATCAGCGGTCGCAATGTGGCGGCTAACTGATTAGCGTTGACGTTTTTCACCTCGACCACGCGGGTGATGATCTCTTCGCTGGCGCGATTCGGGATCTCAGTAGACACTTCTGAGCCTTCAAGCTTCGCGCCTTGCGCTGGAATCACTTTCAGGATGTTGCTGCCGGCATCCACCACCGAGTAGCCGTTGATACCCAATTGTACCAAAAAGACTTCGTACAGCTCATCTTCGGTTAACGGTGTCGGGCTCTGGATGTCGATTTTGCCGCGCACCTTGTCATCGGTGATGATGGTTTTGTTGGTCATCTTCGAGATGGTGTGGATAAACTCACGAATATCGACACCGCGCATGTCCAACGTAAACTCTTCTGCGCGAAGCTCCAGTGGTGCCAATACCAAGCATAAGCTCAGTGATGAGGTCAGCAGGGCTTTGGTAATCAGGTTTTTCATTACAGGGTTATATCCATATTGATCGGCTGACCGTTGCGCTCAACCGTCAGTGAAAGAGAGTTGGCCGACTGCAGTATTTGATACAGCGAAGGCAGGTCGAGGCTGCTGATCGGAGTGTTATCCACATGGGTGATCAGATCGCCATTGCGAATCCCCGTGATGGCCATTAAGCGTTTATCCGGGCCAGGCGTAATCCGATAGCCTTTGAGGGCCCCTTGTTCATTCTGCGGACTGAGCATCATGTATTTGCTCAGCGACAGTGGGTTGTTCATCAGTGTGTTTTTAGGATCATTCCCAATGAGGCGGGTAATCCGGCTCGATGACAGGCTGATGTTAATGGCCTCTTCACTGGCAGAAGGCGAGCTTGCACGGGCAACGCTGCTGCGCTGCTCGGTCGCTTTGGGTAACAGCAGTTTTTCTGGGACGCCATTATTGTAAATGATGACGTGATCTTGCTCGACCGAAGCCAGCGACACATCGCGACCTCCCTCTTTACCGAGGGGCTCACCGATGCGATAAGCACCTTCTTTACCTTCAAAGCTGATAACCGCGACACTGGGCTCGCCATAAATGAGGCCAAGTAGTTGGATGTTTAAGCGAGTTTGTCGAATGTCCTGCTCATTGATCACAGGTTTGGCGACGGCCGTGCTTTGCACATTGGCTTTACCAAAGAGCGGATTCGCTTTTAAGGTGTTGATCGCTTGTTGAAGGGGGGCGTTTTCGGCGGAGGTAGCCGCGTGGGAAACCCCTGTCGTTTGTGTCGTCAGCGGTGCCGTTGGGGATGATAACTCAATGATCGCCCATGCCAGATGCGCGAACCCTACCGCAATTAGGGTCGACAACAGGAAAAACAACGCTGAACTAATCCGTTTGGCTGGCATGAAAGTACTGAAATCCGTTTATAAACATCCGGTATGATAAGGCAGACGGGCGATTCTTGCTAATTCTTATGACAAGTATGTGACAGCGGCGAATTTTCTCAGCTAACACCCTGAATGTAAAAGCCCCCGCACAGGGCGAGGGCTTGGCTGGTGGAACCTAACAGAGGGCTTAGCTTAGCTTTGCTTTTCTGGGCGAGGTGGACGCTCGTCACCTTTACTGTGGCGCTCTTTCTCGGTTTCCCACTTCTCAAGCTGTTCTGGCGTGAGTATAGCTGCCACTTTTTGACGCAGCTCGGCACCCTCATCAATGCGTTCTACCGCCAGTCGAGCGGCGGTTTTCTTCGCCTCTTCCAGTTGCTCCGCGAAGCCATCCGCTTTCGGGTCTAAGTGGCGAAGTGCTTCGTGCAGATCACGTGATTTCTCTTTAAGCGCATCGCGCTGCTTAGATTGCGTTTCGAAAACGGCTTTCAACGACGATTGTTGCTCTTCTGTCAGTTCAAGGCGCTTAGTCATGCGCTTTAATATGCGCTCGCCTGACTGGCCGTCACGCATGCCGTGTTCTTTTTTACCGTGTGATTGACGGTTGTGTTTGCCATCGCATGAATCACGGTGTTTACCACCATCGGCATACGCCATTGTGCCCAGAACCAGTGTTGGAATTGCAATCAGAGTCAGTAGTGTCTTTTTCATGACGATCTCCTTTGTAAGTGATGGAACCATTGTGGTCGAACACACTGCTAAGTTGGTAAATCAAGATGTAAAGTTTGGTTAATGCCTGTAAACCCAACACTTTTCCCTTTGTCTGTAGGTACAATGGCATCAACGAAGCGCACTGATGGCGCACAACTCTTTAAGGAGCCCTTGTTATGGAAGAGCACAACATTCTTTTTGTGGACGATGATCAAGAGCTGACCGAACTGCTGTCGGATTATTTAGAAGCCGAAGGGTTGCAGGTGTCGATCGCCAACAGCGCTGAAGACGCATTGACCTTTTTTAAATCGAAAACCCCTGTAGATTTGGCAGTGTTCGATATCATGATGCCGGGCATGTCCGGCCTAGAGTTATTACAACAGCTAAGGCCCTCCCTTGAGGTGCCGGTGATTATGCTGACCGGTAAAGGGGGTGATATTGATCGCATTCTTGGGTTGGAGATGGGCGCGGATGATTACCTATCCAAGCCTTGTAATCCGCGTGAACTGCTGGCTCGGATTCGAGCGGTATTGCGCCGCTCCCGTCAGGTCGAGAAAAACGTATCTCAAGAAACTCTAAAATACAGTGGTATTGAGTTAGACCCGGCTCGTCGATTAGTGACCTTTGGGGCGCAAACGCTTGAGCTGACCAGTGCCGAATTTAACGTGTTGCACCAGTTTTTGATGCACCCAGGCGAAATTTTAAGCCGTAATTATTTGACCGAACGCGTCTTGCATCGGGAGTTAACCCCTTACGACCGTGCGATTGATGTCCATGTTAGTCGTGTGCGCCAGAAAATAGGCAGTGTGCTCACCGACCAAGAGTTCATCAAAACCGTACGCGGAGAGGGCTATCTGCTGGTCAAGGAGGCTGCGTGATCCCATTTTTGCGATCCATTCGCTTCAATCGCCTCTTTTGGAAAATTTTCCTCGCGTTTTGGGTAACCAGCCTTGCGGTGATCATTCTTACCGCGATGATGATTGGGGAGTTGGCCGAACGGGATAACTCGCGCCGGTTTAATCAGTTTCGGGCAACCGAACAGGCGCAATCGATCATTGATCATTTAGAGGAAAGCCAAAGCTTTCGTGAGCGTGCCCCTGTAACAGCGGTACCAATTGAGTTGCTAAAGCGTTTGCCTGCGCCGCCGTCGTTTGATTCGCCAAACGATGGGAAAGAGCACAAACGCGATCGAGATCGGGATGAGCACTCCCGCGAGGGCAAAGGCCCCAGTGTGATCCCGCTATTGATCTACCGGAATGACAATGGGAATCTCTTATTCGGTCGAGAAAGCCGACGAGAGTTTGCGAATGGGGTTGAGTTTACGCTTACAGGGAAAAGCGGCGCAGAGTATCGGGTCATTACCCCGGCAGATCGCGTTAATGGTGCGTTAGTGCGTTTGCAGCGTTTTCTGTTTTCGTTTCAAGCCACGTTGATTTTGATCGGTTCTGTTCTGGTCAGCTTGTTACTGACTTGGATTGTGGTAAGGCCGGTGAATCGTCTAAAAGACTATGTGCATCAGCTGCACAAAGGGGAGCACTCTGTGCAGGTGGAGCCTCGGCTGTTAAAACGAGGGGATGAAATCGGCGAGCTAGCGCGCGAATTTAACATCATGGCGCGCTATGTAGAGCGAACCTTACACGGCCAACAGCGCCTGTTTGAAGATGTCTCTCACGAGTTACGTGCACCTTTGGCCCGCTTGCAGGCGGCCACTGGCCTCGCGGAGCAGAAACTCGGGGATGACAACAAGATCGCGGCCCGGATGAATCTGGAGTGCGAGCGTTTAAGCCGATTGATCGATGAGATGCTCTCTTTGGCACGACTGGATCACCTAGAGGCCAGCGAGGGTGACTATTCAGTGCTGGATACGGTTGATCAGGAGGTCGAGGATATGTCCTTTACCCAGCCAGCTCGCACCGTAACCCAACACGGCCGAGAGGAGGTCCGCTTACCGGGGGCGGGTAATCGTGAGTTGTTTGCCAGAGCGCTCAGCAATGTCTTTGGTAACATCTTAAAACACACCCCTGAAAACACACAGGTGGATGTGGTGTACTCGATGATCGGACAGGGCCGCTTGCGCATCGTTATTACCGATCATGGCACTGGTGTTGATGAGGCGGCGTTAACCTCTTTGTTTGAGCCGTTTTATCGACAGAACCAACAGGCGAAAGGCTACGGTTTGGGGCTCAGCATTGCCAAGCGCGCCTTAGAGCGCCTGGGTGGGCGTATTCGGGCGTTTAACTCGAAAGAAGCGGGCTTAAGTGTGGAGTTTGAATTACCACTTCGTGCACGAGCAAAAGGCCGCAGCTAGTCAGCCGGCCTTCGCTGCGTCGTCTTGTGCGAAAACCCCTTTGTTGTGCTTGAGGGCTTTCATAAGAGCGCTCAATGCCAAAGGCGGGGCGTACAGATAGCCTTGGCCCAGCAGGCAGCCGCGACTTAAATAGAATCGGCGCTGCTCTTCGGTTTCGATCCCCTCGGCGATGGGCGTCATGTTCAAGTGGCGCACCATCGAGATCATGGTCTCTGTGATGGCGTGCGAAGCTTCGTCCTTCATCAGATGTTGCGTAAACCCACGGCTGATTTTAATGCTGGATAACGGCTTACGTTTAAGGTGAATCAGCGAAGAAAACCCGATGCCAAAATCATCGATGCTAAGGCCAATGCCCAGTTGCTTTAAGGCGTTTAACAAGGTTTGAATCGGTTGGTCTTCTTCCAGAACCGAGGCTTCCGAAAGCTCCAGCGTGATCCACTCTGGACGGCACTGGGTGTCCATCAAAGCGCCTTGAATGTGTTCAAACAGCTGAGGGTGGTGCAGTTGTTTAGGGGAGATGTTAACGGAGACGTGAATGTCTAAACCCAGTGTTCGCAGCTGGCAGGCTGTGATACAGGCTTGCTGAATCACCCATTCCCCTAAAGGTACGATGATGCCTGTGGTTTCTGCATTATCAATGAATTCGGACGGAGGAATATGCCCCTCGGTTGGGTGGCGCCAACGGCACAAGGCCTCCACGCTTCGAATACGACCATTTTCCATATCCACAACCGGCTGATAGTACAGCTCTAATTGCTGGCGGCTGAGCGCATGGCGTAGATCTTGCTCCAGCGTCATGGCGCGTTTAATTGCCAAGTCCATCGTCGGCAAATAATGGGAAAAGGTGTTGCGTCCCATCCGTTTAGCGGCGTACATCGCAAGGTCGGCATGCTTTAAGATGGCGCTGGAGTCTTTACCGTCGCTGTTGATCATCGCATAGCCGATACTGACGGTGATGGTGATCTCGTGCTGATCGATGTGGATCGGTTGGGCAATGGTATCAATGATGGTTTGTGCAAGCGCTTCTACTGTGTCCTCAGAGGTGTCTTTCAGCAGGATGGTAAACTCATCACCTCCCAGCCGATAAACGCTCCCTGAGCTTGGCATGCAGCTTAATAGGCGTTTGGCGAAGCAGGTGAGTAGGTCATCCCCCACATCGTGCCCTAAGGTATCGTTTACTTGCTTGAAATGGTCCATGTCCAGCAGCAATACCGCACTGTTACAGCGGTCGCTTAGGTGAACCAAATTATCCAGCGTCTCTCGAAAGTGACGGCGATTGCCAAGGCCCGTTAAAGGGTCAAAGTACGCCAGTTGCAGCATGTGCTGCTCCTGCTCTTTAAACGAGCTGATGTCTTCGCTGACCATCACTATGCTGGCTAAGGAGCCTGTCTCATCCAAAATAGGGGAGAGCGATTGATAGCTCCAGTATTTGGTGTTGTCTTTACGGTGGATTTGCAGGGCGCCGCGCCATGTTTCCCCAGCCAACAGAGAACGCCAAAGCGCATCGCTCAGGTTTGGGTCATCCGCGTCTGGCATCAGTGTGCTTAAGTGCCGCCCCATCAAGTCATCTAACGCGTAGCCGCTGACTGAACAAAAATGTGGGTTGCAGTACTCGATGACACCGAGTGAATCGACGAGTAGCACGGCGCTGCCGCTATTTTTAACCGCCAAAGACAGCTTTTTAAGCTCGTTTTGCGGTGAGCTTGCCTCCGGCATTACTTCGGTCATGACGATCAAAGCTGCAATGTTGCGACCATGATGACTGACAGGGGAGACGGACAAAGTAGCGGTTAAGGTGGAGCCATCTAACCGATTTAGCTCGCGTTTAATGTGGTAACTTTTGATGTGGCCACGAAACAGAGAACGAATTCGTTGAATGGTGCCATCTAAATGTTCTTTTGCGCAGATGCCAGCTAACGAAGCCCCAATAACGGAGTTCAGATCACTTCGTAGAATTCGACAAAAATGGGCATTAGCAATCACACAATGGCCGCTCATATCCAAACACGCAACACCAATGTGGGCGTTTTCGAACGGCGCAAAAATGGTCTCGATGTGATCCCTCTCAAGATCAGACAGTACTGTCCCTAGCGTGTCATGGCTCATTGTTTTGCTTTTGTGTCTCTTGTTGATGACATCTTTTTAGGTGGGGCGAAAAAAAAGTACCCTTGGGTACTTTTTGATCAGTTCTATAGTTATAGAAAGCAAAACAAAGGGTGTCAATAAAACACCCTAAAAAAAGTGATTACAGAGCGTCGGTGCCGGTCTCGCCAGTACGGATACGGATCACTTGCTCAAGTGAGGTTACAAAAATCTTACCGTCACCAATTTTGCCAGTGTTGGCGGTCTTGGTGATCGCTTCGATGGCTTGGTCGACCATGTTGTCGTCCAGTGCAACCTCGATTTTGACTTTCGGTAGGAAGTCGACAACGTATTCGGCACCGCGGTAAAGCTCAGTGTGGCCTTTCTGACGACCAAAGCCTTTTACCTCAGTCACCGTCACACCCTGGATACCAATATCGGACAGTGCTTCACGGACATCATCCAGTTTGAACGGCTTAATAATGGCGCTGACCAGTTTCATAATCGTCTCCTTATTGCGTCGATGAAGCTAATCGACTGTCAACAAATGCAATGGGTTTTAAAATCAGTATACCTAGATTACGGCAAATGTCATAAACAGGTTTGTTTTTATAGGACTTATTCTTGCCTTGCACGAAAAAAGCGCCCGAAGGCGCTTCTCGTAAGATTCAGATCGCTTATTTAGCCGATTTGAATTCTGGGTACGCTTCCATGCCACACTCGGACAGGTCGACACCTTCGTACTCTTCTTCTTCAGAGACACGAACACCCATTACCGCTTTGATCACGAACCAAGCGACTAGGCTTGTTGCGAAGACCCATACGAAGATGGTCAGTGCGCCGATGATCTGGCCAGAGAAAGAAGAGCCGTCGTTGGTTACCGGTACCAGTAACAGACCCAGCAGACCTACAACACCGTGAACAGAGATCGCACCTACAGGATCGTCAATGCGCATTTTGTCCAGAGTCAGGATGCTGAAGACAACCAGAACGCCACCGATCGCACCGAAGATGGTCGCTTGCAGCGCTGTTGGCGTTGAAGGTTCAGCGGTGATTGCTACAAGACCTGCCAGTGCGCCGTTCAGGGCCATGGTCAGATCCGCTTTACCGAACAGTAGGCGAGCGACGATCAGGGCTGCAACTGCACCGCCTGCCGCTGCTGCATTTGTGTTCATGAACACAACCGCTACCGCATTAGAGTTTTCAACATCAGAGGTCGCCAGAACCGAACCACCGTTGAAGCCGAACCAGCCCAACCACAGGATGAACGTACCCAGTGTTGCCAGTGGCAGGTTTGAACCAGGGATCGCGTTGATAGAACCGTCTTTACCGTACTTGCCTTTACGTGGGCCAAGTACCAAGACACCTGCGATTGCAGCGGCAGCACCTGCCATGTGTACGATGCCGGAACCTGCGAAGTCAGAGAAGCCCAGATCGCCCAGTGTGTACATACCAAAGACCGCGTTGTCGCCCCAAGTCCATGAACCTTCCATTGGGTAGATGAAACCTGTCATTACCACAGCGAAAGCCAGGAATGCCCACAGCTTCATACGCTCTGCAACGGCGCCTGAGACGATCGACATAGCGGTCGCAACGAAGACAACTTGGAAGAAGAAATCAGCAGATGGCGCGTACGTCGCTGGCTCATCACCGCTGAAACCGTCACCTGTGATACCAGATAGGAAGTAGTCGCCGCCGTACATGATGGCGTAACCGCAGACCATGTACATGATGCACGCGATGGCGTACAGCGCGATGTTCTTAGTCAGAATTTCAGTGGTGTTTTTAGCACGTACAAGACCGGCTTCCAGCATGGCAAAGCCTGCTGCCATCCACATAACTAACGCACCGCATACTAAGAAGTAGAAAGTATCCAGTGCATACTTCAGCTGGGTTACATCACCCGCTGTGGTGTTTAAGAGTTCTTCCATCTCGTCCGCCCTCCGTCAGGCTCGATATCTATTCTTAAAATAATCGTTCTTTACAGTGCGTCGTTGCCGGTCTCGCCGGTACGGATTCGCACAACTTGTTCCAGAGGCATTACAAAGATCTTGCCGTCACCGATTTTTCCGGTTTGAGCGGCTTGGCTGATGGCATCAACCACTTGATCTGCAATGTCGTCTGCAACGGCTGCGTCGATGCGCACTTTTGGTAGGAAGTCCACAACGTACTCAGCGCCGCGGTACAGTTCAGTGTGACCTTTCTGACGACCGAAGCCTTTTACCTCAGTTACAGTGATACCTTGAACACCGATCTCTGAAAGCGCTTCACGCACATCATCCAATTTGAATGGCTTGATAATTGCCGAAATGAGTTTCATGGGGCTTCTCCCTTCTATAAACTGTTTTCAAACATCACCGTCCGTTTCTGTCCGGTGACTCGAAACGGTTGAACACTTCATTGCAAACGGCGTACCTAAAATGGAAAAAGCTTATTTTTCATATATTTATAAAGGTGTCGCTATTTGGGTGCATGTTTTTGGGTCGTTTTTCGGGGCTTTACAGTGCTCAATTGTGGGACGTGCACTGAAATTGGGCGTCGTTTTGGTGCGACATGAGTTATGCGTTAAAAACGGGCGTGATCGCCGCAAAACGGGTTGGCTAGGCGCTTCATTTAGTTAAAGAAAACAGAGGTACACATGAGCGATAAAATCTTTGAAGGCATTTCGGCACAGATTAATAATGTCATGAACACGTTCAATAATGGTGCAGACTTGCCTGGCCAAGCTCAGTTTCGTGCGGCGTTGCAATCCGTGCTTGGCAAAATGGATTTAGTCACACGTGAAGAGTTTGATGCGCAAGCCGCTGTCTTGGCTCGCACACGCGAAAAAGTTGAAGCTTTGGAAAAAGTGGTTCAGTCTCTGGTAGAGCAGGCCGATCAATCAAAAGAACACGAAGAAGAATCCCCAAAGGCATAAGGTACTCCCTGCCACCGATCGGTTAAGAGCAGGCGGTGCCTCTCGACGGAGAACCGGTAGTTTTATGGCACAGTACTTTGCTTGGCTCACACGCAGCGGACAGTACGTTCGTGTATCCCAAGAATACGCGGATCTGCTGAATCGATCCGTTGATCAGATAGAAGGCACCTATTTTGGTGCCTTGCACCCACATCAAGACGATGCCTTTCAAGCGGCAGTAGCCCGATTAGCCAAAGAGCCTTCATTACAGTGGATGCTAAAAGGCAGCTCGGATTGGCCATGTCACTTACTGGCGGTGCCGGATTCGGATCTGTGTCTGCTGACCTTAGATGACCTGCCATCCGTGCCTGATCTCTTGATGGCCGACTCGGACGAAGACCCGGTACCGCGGTTAAAATCGGTATTGAACCGGCGCCTTGCTAAAGCTAAATCCAAGCAGGAACACCTTGCTTTGATAAAGATTTCGTTGGATCGCTTTGATTGGCTCAGTGAAACCCTAGGTGAGCAGGCGGCTGAAGCCCTTGTGGCTGATGTTGGCGAGCGACTGACCTCAGCTTTGCGTCGTCACGATACCCTCTTTCGTATACGCGAAGATCGCTTCTTGATTTTGGTGGAGTCCATTGACCAAGAGGAAGAGGTGCTTAAGATCGCGCATCGCCTAAATGATCTCCTCAGTTTTGGGGTTCGAGTGGATCGCCGCGAGGTGCATCTAAACATCGCGATGGGGGTTGCACTTGCACCCAGCCAGGCGAACGATGCCGCTGAGTTGATCGGTGCTGCCAGTCAAGCATTGAAAGCCGCTCAGCGAAACACCTCGGATCGTGTGCGTTTATACGACCCTACCCGACAGCGAAAAGCCTTGAATCTAGAAGCACTCACCCATATTGTTGCGCCAGATTATAACGACTTAAGCCTCTCCTTCAGACCCATCTATGGGGTGACAAGCCACCGTATAGAGGCGGCGCATTTAGTCCCGGTATTTAAAGGTGTGGCCTGTGAAGCTGGTGATGAGCACACTCTGATCCATTTTTTTGATCACGAAGGCGGGTGGCAAATGTATCTGGGCTGGTTATTAAATGCACTAGAGCTGCCGCTTTCTAAGCTCAGTGAACAAAAATCGTTTCAAGGCTTGGTGATCCGCATTGATCCTCAAGTGCTGGAGCTGCCAGGGTTTATTGATTTTCTCTCTGACACTTGTCGTATCAAAGATGAGTACAAGCCTTACCTCATGTGGGAGGTGGATGCGATTGAAACCCGCGATCACGAAGGGGCGCTGTTTGATCTTGAAGCGCTTGGCTATCGCGTGGTTGTCAGTGGATTGGGCGAGTACAGCCCACCGCTACAGCAGTTAAAAGAGTTGGAGCCACATTGGTTAAAACTGGATCAGGCATGGGTGCAATCCGCATCGGCGGATTCTCAAAAGCGTCGAACGCTTGAGCAGCTGGCCGATATGGCGGCGGACTTAGAGATCCCTATGGTCGCGGATGGCGTTCGTACCGGCGGGATTCGTCTGCAACTATCGCAGCAGGGCGTAAAATACATGCAAGGCGATTATTTTGGAGGTCTGCTGAGCTTAGAGATGCTCAACGAGCAATTGATTCTTGAGAGCATTATCTAAACTTCAATGAGTTATCTGGTGTTCAGCCAAGCGGTTGTACACTAGCACTCCTCTTCAAATTCCATCAGATACCAAGGAAGGTTCTCTGAATGCTATCGGTGATCAATACCCGTGCTCAATTGGGCGTGGCAGCCCCATCTGTAACCGTCGAAATCCATCTGTCAGCGGGTTTACCTGCGCTTAACCTTGTCGGCCTTCCTGAGGCGGCGGTTCGCGAAAGCCGCGAGCGTGTCAGAAGCGCTATTTTAAATGCGGGCTATGAGTTTCCTCAGCGTCGAATCACCATCAATCTAGCTCCTGCAGATTTGCCCAAAGAGGGTGGGCGCTACGATTTAGCGATTGCTGTGGGTATCTTGGTGGCTTCGGGTCAACTGCCCGATGAGAACTTAAACAAGGTGGAATTGCTGGGTGAGTTGGCGCTTTCGGGGGAGCTTCGACCGATTACCGGTGTGCTGCCGGCGGCTTTGGCGTGCAAAAAATCCGGCCGAGCGCTGCTGATCCCTTCTGGTAACCGAGAAGAAGCAGGTCTCGTTCAAGGTTTGAAAGTCCGACTGGCTGGGCACCTACTTGATGTCTGTGCCGCGTTAAAAGGTGAGCAAAAGCTCGAAGCGATTGAAGCAGAGCCTTTGGAAGCCATCCCTGAGATGCTGGAGAAGGACTTAGCCGATGTGAAAGGCCAAGTGCAGGCCAAGCGCGCACTGGAGATTGCCGCTGCAGGCGGCCATAACCTGCTGATGAGCGGGGTGCCTGGTAGTGGTAAAAGTATGCTGGCTGCAAGATTACCTGGGTTGCTGCCGCCGCTTAATGATGAAGAACGTTTAGAAACAGCAGCGATCTATTCCGTTGCCGGATTAGCGGTTCAATCCATTTGCAAAGGGGTAAGGCCCTTTCGCGCGCCGCACCATACCGCATCGGCCGCCGCTTTGGTGGGTGGCGGAAGCCATCCTCGGCCTGGGGAGATCTCACTTGCCCATCAAGGCGTATTGTTTTTGGATGAGATGCCCGAGTTTTCACGCAAGGTGCTAGAGGTCATGCGTGAGCCGCTGGAAACGGGGCAAATACTGATCTCCCGAGCCTCTCGGCAGACGGATTACCCCGCACGATTCCAATTGATTGGTGCGATGAACCCATGCCCATGTGGCTACGCAGGTGACCCTTCTGGTAAATGCCGTTGCACACCCGATCAGATTCGGCGTTATCAAGACAAGCTGTCTGGCCCTTTGTTGGATCGGATCGATCTGTTTATACACGTGGCGGCGTTACCGGCTGAAACTTTGCTCAAACTGGATAACCACACGCCCGAGAGCAGTAAGACGGTCGCAGAGCGCGTCTCTAGGGCGCTTGTGAAACAGTATGAGCGTCAAGGGTGTCGAAACAGTGCGCTGGATGCAAAGCACTTGGATGATATTTGCGATATCGACGATCAAACACGGGGCTTGTTGGCCGGTGCGGCCAGTCGGTTTGGTTTATCGGCGCGTGCGTGTCACCGTGTGCTGAAAGTCGCGCGAACACTTGCCGATTTGAATGATCATCAGCGCGTGGAATCTCAAGATGTGATGGAAGCCCTTGGGTTTAGAGAAGGGCTGACACGGGCGAGTCAAGTAAACTGATAATGCGCGGCAAGCTCACCGGGGGGCTGTAGTAGAAGCCTTGGGCTTGATCGCAACCGTTTTCGATTAAGAAATCCCGTTGCTCTTGGGTTTCGACCCCTTCGGCAATCACCGCCATATTGAGGTTGTGCGCTAGGTGGATGACCGCTTTTACAATTTCACAAGCATCACTGTTACCCGGAAGGTCTGTAATGAAGGATCGGTCAATTTTAAGGGTGTTAACGGGGAGTTTTTTCAGCAGTGAAAACGAGGAGTAGCCGGTCCCAAAGTCGTCCAACGAGAACGCAATCCCTGTTTGACTCAGCGCATCGATGCTGTGTTTAACGTGCTCGTCGTTGCTGAACAGTGAGGATTCGGTCAGTTCGAACTCGATTTGCGCGGTATCGATCTGATCCCGAGTGAGAATACGCTGAATCGTTTTCGCTAAATAGTCGTTTTGAAATTGGCGAAACGAGAGGTTTACCCCCACTTTGCCAAGGCTCAACCCTTCAGCGTTCAGGGTATGAATGTCCCGGCCAACTTGCTGAAGCGCCCAGAATCCCATCGGGACGATTAAACCTGTGCGTTCTGAAAGAGGAATAAAATCATCCGGCATGATGAGGCCATGCTCTGGATGATTCCAGCGCATCAGAGCTTCAACACCGACGATGTCGCCCGTTTTTAGGCAAATTCGTGGTTGGTAGTGCAGCGCAAGCTGATCAAACTTCAATGCAGACCAGAGGTCGGATTCCTGAAGGTTATCCAGAATAGGGTTAGGACGAAGCGTAGGCGCATAAACAGAGTAGGTGCAACCGTGTTGGCCTTTGGCTTTTTGTCGTGCTTGATTAACTTGGTTTAATAGCTCGTCGGGGTTGCGGGTAAAGTGCGGAGCGACCGCAACGCCGATACTGGTGCTTAAGATATGGTCCTCGCCGTTCACATGAAACGGCGTATTGAGCGATCGCGTCATCCCTGTGATCAACTTGTGCAACTCCGTTTTCATTGACTCGGAGTTTGGCTGCACAACGATGATGGCAAATTCGTCGGCGTTGAGTCGATAAACAGGGTGATCCAACACATTCATCATGATTCGATGGCAGGTAAGGCGAATCACCTGATCCCCAAGGGTTGAACCTAATCGCTGATTGAAATGGCGAAAGTGATCGACATCCACGCTGACTAGGGCTAAAACGCCGCCACGGCGCTGGATATCGCCCAGCTTTTCATTGAGATCTCGCTGAAATGCAATGCGATTAAAGCAGCGGGTCAGAGGGTCGGCGTCGCGCAAGAACTGAATTTCTTGGTTCTTGTGCTGCATCTGAAGCAACATACGAAGGCAGCGAATAAACCCTTCTTGGTTGGCGCCTTCAAGCGAGAAAAAGTCAGAAAACCCTGCTTCTAACAGCGGCAAGCCTTGAAGTAATGCGATTTGATGCCACAGTAAGATGGTTGGGTAGGGTTGATCCAAAAAGACACGATAGGCATCGGTGTCAGGCATCAATGCGTGCTCTGGTGAGTCTAAAATCGCAAACAGATCGATGGATTCATCGCTCAGCTTGGTTAAAGCGTCGGTCTCGGAGTCGGCAAATTGAATCGACAAGTGAGGATGCTTGGCGTAAGCGCTTAACAAATATCGTGACTCGGCTGAAGCACAGTACACCAGTAGTTTTATCGGATACGATAAAGAGTAACGCATGAAAAAAAGAGGCCTTGTTTAACTGTCGGTTAGGACGCCGAAATGCCAAATCGTATATACTTGTCGGACTGCCAATCTAACCACTCTACTCACGAACAGTGGTGTCGTCAAACTTGTGTTTTAACTGCGTTTTTTCTGGTTTTAGTGAATGAGTCAACTTAATCCCCGTCAAAAAGAGGCGGTACAGTACATCAGCGGTCCTTTATTGGTCTTAGCGGGCGCAGGCTCGGGTAAAACCAGTGTGATCACGCGAAAGATCGCCTATCTGGTCAACACCTGTGGGATTGAAGCACGCCATATTGCGGCGGTGACCTTTACCAATAAAGCCGCGCGCGAGATGAAAGAGCGTGTCACCTCGCTGCTGAACGGTAAATCACAAGGGCTTACGGTCTCGACCTTCCATAACTTAGGGATGAACATCATCCGTCGTGAGCACAAAAAGCTGGGCTACAAGCCCGGTTTTTCAATCTTCGATGATCTCGATAGCAAAGCCGTCATCAAAGATTTGCTGATGCACCACGACGAGGATACCGAGCAGGTGGATTTTATCCGGTATCGAATCTCGCATTGGAAAAACGAGATGATCACGCCCAAACAGGCGGAGCAAACCGCCGAAGGGCCTGAAGATATCCTCGCCTCGCGCGCTTACAAAGCTTATAACGACCTCCTTAAGGCGTACAACGCAGTGGATTTTGATGATCTGATCTGGACGCCGGTGCGCTTATTTGAAGAGCACCCTGATGTGCTGGAGCGCTGGCAAAATCGGATTCGCTACCTGCTGGTGGATGAGTATCAAGATACCAACCTGAGTCAGTACAAGCTGGTGCGACAATTGGTCGGGCATCGCGGAGCGCTGACCGTCGTAGGTGACGATGATCAGTCCATTTACGCATGGCGAGGGGCGCGTCCGGAAAACCTGGAGCAGCTTCAGGTGGATTTTCCAAGCTTGAAGGTGGTTAAGCTTGAGCAAAACTACCGCTCCACGAGTCGCATCCTTAAGGCTGCGAACACCTTGATTGCGAACAACCCTCACGTGTTTGAAAAAACGCTGTGGAGTGAGATGGGCCTTGGCGATGAGCTGCGCGTGGTACACACCCGCAACGAAGACGCCGAGTGTGAGCGGATCGCGACTGAAATACTCGATCTTCACCTGCGTAATCGCATTCCGTTTAAGGACTTTGCCATTTTATACCGAGGCAATTTCCAGTCGAGGCTCTTGGAGGTCAAGCTTCAAGCGTATCAGGTGCCTTATAAACTCTCGGGCGGCACCTCTTTCTTCTCGCGGGCCGAGATCAAAGATTTGATGTGCTACCTGAAGGTTTTGGTTAACCGCGATGACGACAATGCCTTTTTGCGGATCATCAACTTGCCACGCCGCGAAATAGGGCCGACAACCCTTCAAGCACTTGGGGAATACGCGACCGAACGGAACGTCAGTTTGTTTGATGCCTGTAACGAGGTCGGTATAGAACAAGCGTTGAAGCCTGCCGCGGTGGAAAAGCTGAGACGCTTCACCCATTGGCTGCACCAAAAATACCGCCTGTGTTACGAAGGTGATCCGATCCAAGCGATCAAAGAATTGATCCAAGACATCGACTATGAAGGCTGGATCTATCAAAACAGCTCCAGCGAGGCGATGGGCGAAAAACGGATTCAAAACGTTTACTTCTTGATCGATTCTCTGCGAAGCACTCTGGAGCGCCTTCAAGAGGACGACCCTGATGCGGGCATTGAAGAGGCGATCGCACGTTTGATCTTGATCGATATGCTCGACCGTCAGGAAGAGGAAGATGACTCCAATCGCGTTCAGTTGATGACATTGCACGCTTCAAAAGGGTTGGAGTTCCCGCATGTGTACCTGATGGGCATGGAGGAGGAGCTTCTGCCGCACCGCAACAGCATAGAGAGCGGTGATATCGAAGAGGAGCGTCGTCTCGCCTATGTGGGCATCACGCGTGCGAAAAAAACTTTAACCATGACGCTGGCTCGTCAGCGTAAGCAGTTTGGTGAGTTGCTTGATTGTACACCGAGTCGCTTTTTGGATGAGCTTCCGCCCGAGGATTTATCGATTGAGGGCGGCGCCGAAAAAGACCCAGAACTGAACAAAGCCCGTGGTCGCGCGACACTGAACAGCTTAAGGAATATGTTCGACGATCTTTAATGAACAGGGCACCTTAAAGTGCCCCTTGTTAACGCATTATTGAGCGCTGTTGACCATAAACTCGATGGCCGCTTGAAGCTCATCGTCCGAGCAGTTCGCGCAAGTGCCGCGTGGTGGCATAGCGTTGATGCCCGAGATAGCGGTTGCAAGCAAACTATCCAGCCCTTTGGTGCCTCGTTCTGCCCACTCTTGTGTGCCAAATTTTGGCGCGCCGGCAACGCCTGTGCTGTGACACGCTGCACACGAGGCGTTATACACATCTTCACCTGAGCGAGCACCGCCTGCAGCAACGCTTGGCGCAGCGGCCGCACCGCAGGTCTCGTCCCCTTCAAGGCACACCTTTCCTGCCGGTTGAATGCGTTCAATGATACGTTCTTCCGCCGTCGATGCTGCACCAACATTCAACGCTGTACACAACCCTAAAACGCCCACAATGGATGCGATGGATGCAAATAGCTTCACAATAGACCTCACCACGGTTAATTCACGGTCCGCGCTTCTCGCACGGTTATTGTTAGATGCAGTCAGTATCGAGGAAGAAGCCCTACAAAAGAAGAGGGTTTGATGCTTGGGCTTTGATTAATCACAGGAACCTTGTCTTAGCGCAAAAAATCGTCAGTTATCAACGTAATGTCGGTAAAGAGGCTGGCTTTGCTTATGAGATGTGTTGGTGATTTCGACTTGGCAAACGAGGGTAAGCTACGTATGATTAGCGCCCTGAAAACGCTCGTTTAGCGCCTGTAGCTCAGCTGGATAGAGTAGCAGGTTCCGATCCTGTTGGTCGGGGGTTCGAATCCCTCCAGGCGCGCCACTCCTTTAAGTCTTTTATTTGTAATCCTTTTTTGCGATCTTCGTATAAGTGGACTAGCTTATAGTCAACAGACCGTGCGTGTTCGTTCGCTTGGTCTTGCGAACTTTGAATGATTGGGTCAGACGTTGTGTTCAGTTTGAGTTCACCTTTGTGTAAAATTCATACGTCTGGGCGATAGCGTGCGGCACTGATGATGCAGATCAGGTGGAAAATCGCGCCAATGATGGCTGGAACGATCAGTATGTAGAAGAAATAGCATACGCCAACGATCACAAAGTAGAAGATCGCCCTCAGAAAACGGCCCTGAATCAAATGGCCTAAACCAGGAAAGAAAACATTGCACAAAGCGGCGATAACATTGCCGGTGCTGCCTTGTTGAGTCATGGAATCTCCTTGTGAGTGACGCTTAAAAAAGACAGTAGTTGATGGTTGCGTGAATCCACTGTACCTCAGCTTAATCTTTTAATCATGCAGTCGATATCTACTGTGTACACTACAAAAGGGGATTCGTGTGAAAGCGTTATCTGACATTCTCAGTGACGAGAGCCCATTGGATGTGTTGATGGCTCGTCAGCCAATCTACTCCAAGAACCAGGACATCGTTGCCTTTGCTTTGCTGTTTCGTGGACAGAATTTGTCCAATATTACCGACGAAATGGCAACGCTGGATGTCGTTACGAACAGCTATGCCAGCCTTACTGTGGGCGCTGAAACACGTCGGTTACCGTGCTATCTAAAGGTGACTGATAAAATTCTGCTGACTGACCAGTTACCCCCTTTGCCCCCGAACCACTTTACTCTTGAGTTGCTGGGGCGATCGGTTATTAGTAATGAGTTGGTTGAAAAAGTATCTGAGCTGGTTCGTCGAGGCTATCGTATCGTGTTATCCGATTATGACCCGGATGACTCGCGATTTCGCCCGCTTCTGAACTTGGTGAATATCGTTAAACTGGATATCCAAGCGTTAGGTATGGATCGTTTGCCCTCGATCATTCAGGTGCTAAAGCCTTTCCAGTTGGACCTTCAAGCCGATAAAGTCGAAACCAAAGAGCAGTTCCGACAATGTTTGGAGCTCGGCTTTCAGTTCTATCAAGGTTACTTTTTAAGTCACCCAGAGCCTGTGAAAGGGCGAAAGGTACGCGGTAATAAGATTGTCTTGATGCAGCTTTTGACAGAGCTCAACCGTGAGGAGGCCACTGGGGCTTCTCTTGAACAAGTGGCGATCAACGACCCTGCGCTGACTTATAAAATCCTTAAGGTGGTGAATTCTGCAGCGATGGGGCCTGGGCGTAAGATCTCTTCGCTGTCCCATGCGATTACCCTGTTGGGGATCGATCAAATGCGTCGTTGGGTCATGCTGTTTTTGGTCACAGCCAACGATGGTAAACCTAACTCGATGACGCGCAGCCTATTGATTCGAGGGCGTATGTGCGAGTTGATGGCGTCCATTTTGGATTACCAAGACCCTATGAACTACTTTATTGTGGGCTTGCTGTCGCAAATAGATGCGTTGCTGGATCAGCCATTGGCCGAACTGCTCCAAGATATCTCGTTGGAAGATGAGATTAAAAACGCCTTGTTAACCCATGAAGGCAACATGGGACAAATCCTGAAAGATGTGATCGCGTACGAGCGTGGTCAGTTTGATGCGCTGTCAGGAATGTTACCTAAGTCACATTACGAAGTGGCTTATCGCCACAGTCTCAACTGGTCTGATAGCGTGTATGCGTCATTGCAGGGAGGCTGAAAAACGTTATGATCAGCATGATCAGATCCTGTTGTCACCGAATTATTAGGTTGTAGGACTCGCATGAAACGGGTAGTTCCCTCGCTTATTGTCACACTGTCGCTGTTGAGCGTTTTGTTTTTGGCGGCTATAGAGTGGCTATGGCTGCCAAACGCCGTGCAAAAGCAGATGAACGCGAACGAGAAGTCGATCACCTTGTTGATGCAAGATCTGGTCAAGTTTCTAGACGCTGAACAGGTCAAAAAGTTGATCGGTGAGGAGGTGTTGGTGGTGGATGATCCACAACATCAAACACAGATTCACGTCGAGTGGGCGCCTGTCTCAGGGTCTGAATTGGTTCACCGGCGTGAGTTGGATGATCGCTTAATTCTGTTCGAACCCATCCCCGAAACCCGCTTTCGATTACGAGCCACCTTATGGCTTGCGGATGTCCGCCAACAAGTGTTGCCATCGATTCGTGTGATGGAAGTGGCGGTGATTTTGGCCATGCTGTTTGTGGTCGCCGTGGTGTTGATTGGTGTAAAGCGGTGGGTGTTAAAGCCCATGTCGATGTCCTTTCGACAGCTATCGGATTCGCTTGGCTTTCAGCGTCAGCAGCTCGAAGAGCAAAACGAGCGCTACCGCCGGGTTGAGGAGCGTCTTGAAGAGTCGCATGAGATTGCCCGCTTAGGTTGCTGGGAGTGGCAAGCGGATAACGAGAGCTTTTGGTGCTCGCGCAGTCTAAAAAGCATTTTGGAGCCCCTAGGCGATGAACCACAGTCGGTCGAGGCGTTTTTCCATCGAGTATCCCCTGCGGATAAGCCGAACCTTGTTGCGCAATTTAAGCGTGTGCTGATCAGCAAACGTCCTTTGGATATTGATTTTCGTATCAGTTCGGATGATGGCACGCGCCATGTCCATCTGATGTGTTACCCCTATTTTGATGATCATGGCAAAGTCGTTCGGGTGACCGGAACCTGCCAAGACATTACTGAGCGCAAGTTGATTCAATCCTCCTTGCAGCAGTTATCGAGTGCCATTACCTACAGTGGTTCCAGCGTAATGATCATCAACTCGGTTGGGGCGATTGAGTATGTTAACCCTAAGTTTACCGACTCAACGGGCTACCGTTTGGATGAGGTGATCGGTAAACAGCCTGAGCTTTTAAGTCGAAAATTCTTGCCAGCCGAGCGTCACGAAGCGCTGTGGCGACGCATCCTAGATGGCCAGCACTGGCGTGGCGAGCTTCAAAGTGGCTGTAAAGAGGGGGATAGCTTCTGGTCCTTGGTGTCGATTTCGCCAATCCATAACGAATACGATGAGTTAACCCACTTTGTGATCGTATCGGAGGATGTCAGCGAGCTCAAAGATGCGCATGCTAAGATGGAGCGATTGGCGCTGTACGATGAGTTAACGGGTCTTCCGAATCGTCGATTCTTCTTTAGGCATTTGTCCGAGCTGATCGATATCGCGCGTCCTGATGACCCAGCGGTCGTGATGCTATTGGATTTGGATCACTTTAAAACGATTAACGATACCCAAGGCCACAACGTCGGTGATCAGCTATTGATTCAGGTGGCGCAGCGTCTAATGGATGTACTGCGTGACGATGATGTTGCGGCCCGGTTAGGCGGCGATGAGTTTGCGATCTTGATGCACCCCATCGAGAGTTTCGAGCGTGTTCAGGAGGTGGCCAATAACATCCTGCAGGCGATATCTCGACCGTACATGATTAAGGATCACGAGCTGCAAATCAGTACCAGTTTGGGGATGGCGTGTTTGCCAAAAGATGGGACCAGCTCCGAAATTCTTCTTAAACACGCGGACCTTGCGATGTACCAAGCGAAAGAGCTGGGTCGCAACCAATTCCATCAGTTTACCGAAAACCTGCACGAGCAATTACAAACCTATCTACGTTACTCGCGTGAGATGCCTAAAGCGCTCGATAGCCAGCAATTTAAAATGGTCTATCAGCCGCAGATTGATCTTAAAACCGGTGACATCATCAGTGTTGAAGCTTTGCTTCGTTGGGAGCACCCAGAACTGGGTACCATTGCACCGAGTCACTTTATCTCCGTTGCGGAAGAGACCGGCTTTATCATCACGCTGGGGCGTTGGGTCTTTGCCGAGGCCTGTTATGCGCTTCGGGCGCTGAATCACGAGATGGGGTATAACCTTCGTGTCGCCGTTAACCTCTCTTCGCGTCAGTTCCGTGACCCCGACCTTTTACATATGATACAAGGCTTTATTGAAGAGTATGATATTAAGTCAGGTTGGTTAGAGGTTGAGATTACCGAATCCTTATTGATGCAAGATATTTCTGCTGCCATCACGACGCTTAAGGAGCTCCAGTCGATGGGCGTCAGTATTGCGATTGATGACTTTGGTATCGGTTATTCCTCGTTTAACTACCTGAAAACACTGCCGATTAACGTACTCAAAGTCGATCGGGAATTCATTAAAGACATACCCGATCATTTGGATGATATGGAGATCACCGCGGCCATCATCTCGATGGCGCATCGTCTGAGCTTGAGTGTGGTTGCTGAAGGGATCGAGACCGAGGTTCAGCGCTCCTTCCTTGAAGAGCACCAGTGCGATGTGGGTCAGGGTTATCTGTTCAGCAAGCCAGTCGGTTTTGACCAGTTGATCGAGGTGATCAAGGAGGATTTCGCGCTTGAGCCTAAGTTTACTTCCATCGAGTCTGTCGAGTCTTGATGCTGCGTTTCTGATTCTGCTAAGTGGTTTTACGTCCATGCTCACCGCCGCGGTGGGCATTGGTGGTGGGCTTTTACTCTTAGCCTTTATGGCTCAGATTGTTCCGCTTTCGGCACTGATTCCGATACATGGTTTGGTGCAGCTGGGGTCCAACTTTAATCGCGCTTATATGACCCGCGAGCACATTCAGTGGTCTGTGGCACGTCGCTTTATGTTCGGTGCTGTAATAGGCGCTGTAGTGGCTGCCTTCTTTGTGGTGCAACTGCCGTTGGATCTTCTCAAGCTCACTGTCGGTGGGTTTATTCTCTTTCTTGTGTGGGGGCCCTCCCCGGGTGGTTTGAAACTCTCGGCGTTCGGTTTGAATGCCGCTGGCGCGATCACAACTTTTGTATCGGCTTTTGTTGGTGCGACGGGGCCGCTGGTGGCGTCGATCATTCGTCAACAAGGGCTTGAGAAAACCAATATTGTTGCGACATTCTCATCGTGCATGGTGCTGCAACATTTACTCAAAGTTGGCGTGTTTTTAGCGCTTGGCATCTCTTTTTGGGAATGGTGGTTCGTGGTCAGTGCGATGATTGTCAGTGGCGCGTTAGGCACTTGGCTTGGGTTGAAAGTGCTGAACCGCTTATCAAGCGAGCGCTTTGATCTTTTATTTAAAGCCGTACTGACGGTGCTTGCAATACGCTTGATCTCTCAAGTACTGACTCCCTAGTCCGGGTGCAAAAAAACGCGCTAAGGGTCACCTAGCGCGTTTTCTATGAGCATCAATGCGCTTTATGAGCACACCATGATCAATCGAGTTTGCTTAGGTCGCGAACCGCGCCTTTATCCGCCGAAGTGGCCAAAAGCGCATACGCTTTTAAGGCGGCGGACACTTTACGTGGACGATCTTCCACCGGCTTCCAAGCATCTTTGCCCTTGGCTTCCATCGTAGCGCGACGGTGCGCAAGCTCTTCATCTGTTATAAGCAGGTTGATGGTTCGGTTTGGGATGTCGATACGGATCTTATCGCCATTTTGAACCAAGCCAATCGCTCCGCCTGCAGCGGCCTCTGGCGAAACGTGACCGATCGACAAACCGGAAGTACCACCAGAGAAACGACCGTCAGTCAGCAGGGCGCAATCTTTACCTAGGCCTTTGGATTTGATGTAAGAGGTCGGGTAAAGCATCTCTTGCATACCAGGGCCGCCTTTCGGGCCTTCATAACGAACGATAACGATGTCACCGGCTTTGACTTTATCAGCCAAAATGTTTGCAACCGCTTCATCTTGGGATTCGGTTACGTGAGCGTTACCTTCAAAGACCAGAATGGAGTCATCCACGCCTGCGGTCTTAACCACACAGCCATCCAGTGCAATGTTGCCATACAGCACGGCCAGACCGCCTTCAAGCGAGAAAGCATGCTCAAGTGAGCGGATGCAGCCGTTTTCACGGTCGCCATCCAGTGTCGGCCAGCGAGTGGATTGGCTGAACGCGGTTTGCGTTGGGATGCCTGCAGGGCCTGCGCGATAAAACTCGGCGACCTCTTCAGCGTTGTTACGCATGATGTCCCACTTATCCAGCGCTTCTGCCATAGTGGCACTGTGGACAGTTGGCACGTCGGTGTGCAGTTTACCGGCGCGATCCAGCTCGCCCAAGATACCAAAGATACCACCGGCACGGTGCACATCTTCGATGTGGTATTTCGGTGAGTTTGGCGCCACTTTACACAGCTGAGGTGCCGTGTGCGATAAGCGGTCGATGTCCTTCATGGTGAAGTCCACTTCGGCTTCTCGGGCAATCGCCAGTAAGTGCAGAATGGTGTTGGTCGAACCACCCATTGAGATATCCAGAGTCATCGCGTTCTCAAACGCTTTAAAGCCACCAATGACGCGCGGCAGCATGTTCTGGTTGTCGTTCTCGTAGTAGTCCTTGGCCATTTCAACAATACGGCTACCCGCTTCTTCGAACAGACGACGGCGGTCGCTGTGCGTTGCTAAGGTTGTGCCGTTACCCGGTAAGGATAAGCCAAGGGCTTCGGTTAGGCAGTTCATGGAGTTTGCGGTGAACATACCAGAGCAAGAGCCGCAGGTTGGGCACGCAGAGCGTTCGTATTCTGCTACTTTCTCGTCGGAAGCGGTATCGTCGGCTGCGATTACCATCGCATCAACGAGGTCGAGCTTGTGCTCAGACAACTTGGTTTTACCCGCTTCCATAGGGCCGCCAGATACAAAGATAACAGGAATGTTCAGGCGCATTGCAGCCATCAGCATCCCCGGTGTGATTTTGTCACAGTTGGAGATGCACACTAACGCGTCCGCGCAGTGGGCGTTGACCATGTATTCAACAGAGTCAGCAATGATATCGCGGGATGGCAAGGAGTAGAGCATCCCGTCGTGGCCCATCGCGATGCCGTCATCGACCGCAATGGTATTAAATTCTTTCGCAACGCCGCCGGCTTTTTCAATTTCACGGGCGACCAGTTGTCCCATGTCCTTTAAATGAACATGGCCAGGCACGAACTGAGTGAAGGAGTTCGCAACTGCGATGATCGGTTTATGAAAGTCCTCATCTTTCATTCCAGTAGCACGCCAAAGCGCACGAGCCCCAGCCATATTACGGCCGGCTGTAGAGGTTTTAGAACGATAAACGGGCATCGACAGTGATCCTCGGTGCGTTAAAAGAGCCGAAAAGTATATCAGATCCTTAGGATAGGCATCTAATGCAAAGGGCTATTTCATGAGCAATCATTCCTGTATAACGTAGAACACTGCATTTCGTTTTTGAACGGCGCTTGCGTATAATGCATTACCTGTTTAGATCAAACATTGCGCGGCTTTGACCGCTAAACGGTTGATCTTTCTGTGATTTAAGGTATAAGTGAAAACCAGTATCTAGGTGCCTAAAACCTCGTAACAAACTGGCTTAATAATAGGAGCGAAAATGAAGCTGTTGGTCGTTGAGGATGATGCGGATTTGCGTCGTCAACTGGTCAGTGGACTGGAGTCACGAGGTTACACCGTAGAAGAAACCGCGGACGGCCAAGAGGCGCTCTACCTAGGGTCTGAATTTTCCTATGATGTGGCGATTGTCGATTTAGGGTTACCCTCGTTATCCGGTGTTGAGCTGATTCGTCGCTGGCGCTCGGAAGATCGCAACTTCCCGATTTTGATCCTGACGGCGCGAAGCGACTGGCAGGACAAGGTTGAAGGCCTAGAAGCCGGTGCTGATGATTATCTGGTTAAGCCTTTTCACATCGAAGAGATGTCTGCACGTCTTAACGCGCTGTTGCGTCGTGCGGCCGGTCATGCCAAGCCTGTACTGGAGTTTGGCCCACTGAGCTTAGACACCATTGGTCGTGTTGTGGCGTTCGATAATAAGCCGATCAAACTCACCAGCTATGAGTACCGTACACTTGAGTATCTGATGCTCAATGCCGGTAAAACCGTCTCTAAAGCCGAACTCACCGAGCACTTGTACCACCAAGACTTTGACCGCGATTCTAACGTACTGGAAGTCTTTATTCGTCGTCTGCGTCAGAAATTGGACCCAGAACAGACCTTAAACCCCATCACCACGGTACGTGGTTTGGGTTATCGCTTTGATATGCCTTCGTCGTAACGACGAAGGCCGCGGGGCAGCAGTAGATGAAAATAGCAGGACGCTATCGCCCACGATCCCTTAAATCCCGTTTATTAATCGCTTCGTTTTGTTTGTTGCCGGTCATTATTGGTATTGCTGGCTACGCGTTGCAAAACGCGTACGCCTACAGTTTGCGCACCTCGTTGGAAGATCGTATGCGCCTACAGGTGTACATCATGATTGGCGAAGTCCGCTACCGGGATAATAAGATTGATGTGCCACAATATTTGTCGATGCCAAGTGATGGCTACGGCTATGCGTTTATTCACACCCAATTAGGCCAACTCCAGTGGCAGTCACCCTCGGCAAAATATTTAAGTGATCATATACGCGATCAGCTTTTTGCGAAGGCGGTCAAAACCGGACAAACACGCTTTGAATACTTAGAAGAAGATAACTTCTACCTGTACCAATACCCGGTTCAATGGGAAACCGATGGTGTGGTGCGGCGTTATCTTTTCTCGCTCTTAGAGCCCAGCGGTACACTCAAAAATCAGCTGAATAACTACCGCACGCACCTGTGGGGCTGGTTATTTGCCGTGACGATTTTGGCATTGATCCTCCAGATGTTTGTGACCCGCTGGGGGCTTAAACCGTTGGGTCGCTTAGTCGAGGATTTGCACTCCATCGAGCAGGGCGAGGCCGCTCGGTTGGCTGGTCAGTACCCGGATGAGGTGCAAGGCGTCACCGACAGTCTGAATCATCTGCTGCACAGCGAGCGAAACCAGCGTGAGCGCTATCGCAACACCTTGGGGGATTTGGCCCACAGCCTTAAAACGCCTTTGGCTGTGATCCGTGGGGCGGGCAGTGAGCACCTTAGCTACGATGGCTATCGCGCCGTAGTGGATGAGCAGATCCGTCGGATGGATCAAATTGTGCAGTATCAGCTGGCACGCGCAGTGCGCAGTCAAACAGCCGCCATTGCCCATGCGAATCCGCTAGCGCCTATGATTCAACGCATCACCAGTGCCTTGTCCAAGGTATACCGAGAGAAAAACGTCGACTGCATCCTTCTGTTGGACGAAAGTGCCCTGTTTGGTGCCGATGAGCGGGACATGATGGAGATGCTGGGTAATCTGTTGGAAAATGCGTTTAAGTACTGTCACTCCAAAGTCCGCGTTTCTGTGGTCAAAGAGGAGGAGTGCGTCATCATGGATCTGGAAGACGATGGCCCTGGGGTTTCACCTGAGATGCGTCATGTGATTCTTCAGCGGGGCGCACGTGCTGATACCTCATCGGCGCCGGGGCAGGGTATTGGTCTGGCTGTGGCTGTGGATATCTTAAGTAGCTATGATGGACAGTTAGAAGTAAGCGAGTCCTCACTCGGTGGTGCCCGCTTTAAGATCAGCTTACCGCTGAATTGATCAGCGGTAAGCCTTGAATAGGCCATTAAAGCGGTTTGGCAAAGACTTTCGAGTTGCGTTGGAAGTTGTACAAGGCTTGTTTCTTACTCGGTAAGCGATCCACAGGGATTTCGCTAAAGCCGTGCTCAATGAACCAGTGCGCCGTACGCGTGGTTAAGACAAACAACGACTTAATCCCGATCTCTTTGGCTTGATCCTCAATCGCTTTCAACAGCATCTCGGCTCGATCACCCCCTTGGTAGGCTTTAGCAATCGCAACGCAGGCAAGCTCGGCCATGTTGCTCTCTTCGTAGGCGTAAAGCGCGGCACAACCAATGATGGCGCCATCGCGTTCAACCACAAAGAACTGCTCGATCTCTGCCTCCAAAAGCTCGCGGGAGCGACGCACAAGAATGCCTTTCTCTTCGAGGGGCTTGATCAGCTCAATGATACCGCCCACATCGGCGATGGAAGCCTGACGGACCTGCTCGTAGGACTCTTTTATCACCATGGTGCCAGAGCCATCGCGTGAATAGAGCTCGGCAAGCAGAGCGCCATCCTCTTTGTAGCTGATCAGATGACAGCGAGGCACGCCGCCGCTGCAGGCTAAGGTGGCCATGTACAGCAGTTTGGAGATCTCGGAATGCGCTTCCTCTGGGTCATCTTGATGCAGCATGTGTTGGTTTAAGAATCGTTCAGCGGTTTTGGCCAGAAGCTCAGAGCGCACTTCGCCACGGCTGTCCATGATCCCTTTCTCACCACCAAAAAGGATCAGTTTATCAGCGCCCAAAGCAATGGCCGTTTGTGAGGCAACCTCTTCGACCGATAGGTTAAAGACCTCTCCGGTGGGTGAAAAACCTAGGTTCGATAACAGAACGATATTGCCTTGATTGAGCTGTTGGCGAATGCCGGTGTGGTCGATGCGGCGCACTTCACCGGTGTGGCACAAATCCACTCCTTCATAGATGCCCACTGGGCGGCCTGTAATGTAGTTGCCCGAGATGACATGAATCTCGGCACCGTGCATCGGCGTGTTAATCAACCCCATGGAAAGCTTTGATTCAAACAGGGTGCGAATACTGCCGATTGATTCAATGACGCACTGCAAAGAGTCACTGTCGGTAATGCGCATATCATGGTGTAAGCGGGTTTCGAGGCCGCGTTCGGCCAAACGCTCTTCAATTTGAGGGCGTGCACCATGCACCAAGACCAAACGTATCCCTAAGCTGTTCATTAGGGCGATGTCATGAATGATGTTGACAAAATTAGGGTCGGCAATGGCCTCACCGCCTATCATCACTACAAAGGTCTTACCACGGTGGGCATTGATGTAAGGTGATGAGTGGCGAAACCAGTTTACATAATCAGTGGCCGAGTCGGTCACGGTGTTTCCTCTTGTCGTCTCAGTGATCAGGCCTTTGCGCGGACGCAGTAGCGCTCAATCAATTGAGATAATAATTCTACAGTGGGTTTAATCTGATCCAGCGCTAAATATTCATCCGGCTGGTGGGCTTGATCAATGCTGCCAGGGCCCATCACTAAGGTTTCAATACCCATGCCAGATAAAAACGGCGCTTCGGTAGCAAAGGCGACAGCTTGGGATGGATGGCCAGTGAGTCGCTCGGCGGTTTGAACAAGCTCGGCTTCCGCTGGGGTTTCAAAGGATGGGACGCCGGTAAAAATCGGCCCGCATTCAATATCAACGCCAAGCTCTAAAGCAATCGGTTTCATGCGCGCTTGGATATCTTCACGAAGGGCGTCCATATCCATGCCAGGCAGTGGGCGCAAATCGTATTCAAGCTCACATTGCCCGCAGATGCGGTTAGGGTTATCGCCTCCATGAATGCAGCCAAGGTTCAGGGTTGGGACGCTGACCGCAAACGATGCGTTTTGATAGCGGTTTTGCAGCTCACCACGGTATTGGATCAATTCACTTAACACACGATGCATCCCTTCCATGGCGTTAACACCAAGTGCTGGGTTGGAGGAGTGGCCTGCTTTGCCTGTGACTTTAATCCCCTCCATCATGATCCCTTTGTGCATGCGAATTGGCTTAAGGCCTGTCGGCTCACCAATCACGGCGTATCGCGCTTTGGGTTTGCCCGCGGCCGCTAAGGCTTGAGCGCCTGACATCGAGCTCTCTTCATCGGCGGTCGCCAATAAAATAAGCGGGGCTTTTAGCGGGGTTTGCAAATAGGCGCGTGAGGCTTCGATGGCGAGTGCAAAAAACGCCTTCATATCACAGGTGCCAAGGCCGTATAGCTTGTCGTTCCGTTCTGTGATTTTGAACGGGTCACTCTGCCATTTCTCGACATTATAGGGCACGGTATCGGTATGACCGGACAAGATTAGTCCGCCCGAGCCGCTACCGAGCGTTGCGATCAAGTTATATTTACCGGCGTAACCGGGTACCGGCAGCACTTCGACTTCAAAGCCGAGCTCGTTAAGCCAGTTGGCGAGTAAGTCGATGACCGGACGGTTGCTCATATCCCAGTCGTCCAGCGTACAGCTGACAGAGGGTGTTGCAACCAGTTGGTGGATCATCTCCAGTAAAGACGGCACTGTGTTTGACATACAAAAAAGCCCGCACAAAGTTTTCTCTATTGTGCAGGCTTTCGAATAGGCCGTCGAGCGCTGTTTGATTAAGAGAACATGCCTTTAAACATAAAGAAGAACATGATCGCTAATAAGGCACCTGCAGGCAGGGTAACAATCCAAGAAACAAAGATTGTACCCACAACACGAAGGTTAAGTGCTGCAAGGCCGCGGGCAATCCCCACACCTAATACCGCACCCACCAAGGTGTGAGTGGTGGAGATCGGTAAGCCTGTACCGGATGCAACCACAACAGTGCTGGCGGCAGCTAGTGTTGCTGCAAAACCACGGCTTGGCGTAAGTTCAGTGATGTTGTTACCGACGGTGGCGATGACTTTATGACCGTACATGATCAAGCCTGCTACGATACCGGCACCGCCTAAAAGCAGAATCCAAGAGGGCATGGCAGATTTCTGAACCACTTCACCGCCGGAAGCAACAACACCGACAATGGCCGCCAGAGGACCAACCGCGTTGGCTACGTCGTTAGAGCCGTGAGCAAAGGCCATGGCGCACGCTGTGAACATCATCAGGACGCCGAACACTTTCTCTACGCTGGCAAAGTGGTAATCCTTATCGGCTTCTTTATCCACCTTGATCTTACGCAGCATCAAGATGCCTAAGCTCATGATAATGGCACCAATCAATACAGAGATCATCGCGCTTTGGGCAAAGCTTAAGTGCAGGCCAATGTGTTTTAAGCCTTTAGTGAAGGTCACCATCGAGATGATGAAGCCCACCATAAAGATGTACACAGGCACGTACTTTTTGGAGTTTGCAAACGGATCTTGCGTATCCAATATGAGCTTTTGAACGCTTCGGAATATAAAGAAAGCGATTATGCCGGCCGTGACGGGCGATACGACCCAGCTGGCGACGATACTGGAGACTTTACCCCAGTTAACCGCGTCCGCTGAAATGCCTACCGCTGCAAAGCCAACAATCGCACCGACGATTGAGTGAGTCGTTGATACTGGCCAGCCAAAGTGCGTTGCCACCAGCAACCAAATACCCGCGGCCAATAATGAGGCCATCATGCCGAAGACGAGTAGGTCAGGTGAACCCGAAAGAATACCTGGGTCGATGATGCCTTTACGAATGGTAGAGGTCACCGCGCCACCGGCTAAATAAGCACCAGCGAATTCAAAAAGAATAGCGATGATGATCGCTTGTTTTAGGGTCAGCGCTTTTGAACCAACGGATGTTCCCATCGCGTTTGCTACATCGTTTGCGCCCACACCCCAGGCCATGAAGAAACCAAAAATACACGCAAGTATGACGATGATGTCGCCGTACTGGGCCACAATATCCATGATAATGCCTTTAGATCAGAGTTGATTAACGAGCCAGAAGCAGTTGTAGGCGGCTGCCTACCTGTTGAGCACGGTCGGCTAAGTCGCCGATCCCGCTGATGACTTGATATAAGAACATCGCATCGATCGGGTACATATCCCGTTCGATCGCAAACAGCGCAGCACGAATGGTGCGTTCGTATTCGTCGTTTTTGTGTTCCAAGCGATCCAGTTCGATCAGCATTTTTTCGACCACTTCAACTTCGCGGCCTCGGAATCCAGTACTGACCAACTCGTCGAGTTCTTGAAGCGCTTCGACCGCTTGGCGGGAGGTCGCCAGTGCCGATTCTACGAATTTCAGCATAATGCTCTGGACTTGTGCCGGGATTGGCATCTTACGGCCTAACATTACCCCCGCAATGTCTTTGGCGCGGTTGGCAATTTTGTCCTGCATGCGCAGCAGTTCGAGTAGATCTGTACGCGGAACAGGAAGAAAGATACTGTTAGGTAGGTTTTGGCGAACATCCTTTTTCAATCGATCGGCTTCACCTTCCAGCACAGCGATATCATGTTGGATGGTTTCGGCCTTTGCCCAATCATCCGCCATTACGGCATTGAAGAAAGGGGTCAGTTGCTCAGCGCATGCTTGTGCTTTCTCGATGTGTTCCTGCATCGGTTTAAAAGGAGAGCGTGCAAACATTTGCATGATCGGATTGTTGGTAATCATAACCTAAGCCCGTTTAGGATTGAGTTGCGCGCAAGTATAAAGAGCGTAGCCGCTCCTGAGTAGTCAAAATATCACCAAAATGTCATGTTTTTGCCAAAATTTTGAAACTTTTTTATTTAACATTTTTGTTGGAATGTATAAATGGCTTTGGAAACCGAACTTAAGCTTTTGATCAACGAACGCGATGCGGTCGCCCTAGCTACGCTTAACTGTTTGAAAGGCAGTGAGTTTGTGGGTAAGCAAACGCTTTTAAATGTGTACTTCGACACCCCTGATTTGCAGCTGACTCAGCACAAAGTCGCTTTACGCATCCGAAAGCAGGGAAACCGCTGGATTCAGACGGTCAAAACCCGAGGTAAAAGTGTCAATGGTTTGCATCAGCGCGGTGAGTGGGAGTGGGATTTACCCGAAAACGCACTGGATTTCTCAAAATTAAACGAAGCTCAGTGGCCAGAGGCGCTAAAACCCGAGGTACTGGCGGATGAGATTATGCCCATTTTTACCACTGATTTTGAACGTTCCACTTGGAATGTTGAAAAGGGTGATGCGCTGATCGAGTTGGTTTTGGATCAGGGAGAGGTCTCTTATGAGGATAAACATTCCATTGAAAATGTTTATAAAGACCCGATTCTTGAGTTGGAATTGGAGTTAAAAAAAGGATCTGTTGAGGCGCTTTTGGATTTGAAATCACAGTTGATGCAAGCGCTAAGCAGTCTTAGCCCGTCAGATGTCTCGAAAGCGGAGCGCGGTTATCGGCTATTTGATCAGGCGCAGGCGACGCGCGGTTAAGCGGTGCTACACTTGACGGTAAGTGTTTGTTTGCTTTGAGAGCATGTAAGGAGAATAAGGATGAGCCTTCAATTAACCCCCGTACCGAATACATTATCAGCGTTGGCTGAACGTGTTTGGGAGCGGATGGAGCCTATATGGCTCACCTTAGACGATGCTTCTATGCAATCGGCGCTTCTGTCTAAAGACGCGATCATCCAAGTAGGCCTTGGCAGTGACTTTGTGGTTGAACAGTGCGAGCGACATCCCGACTGGCTACAAACGATCGTTACTGAGCATGCATTTGAGGTCGACTGGCAAGAAGCGGATGTACATCAGTCGGTGGCTAAGGCGCTAGAAGGGATCAAAGAGGAAGCGCCTTTAATGACGGCACTCCGCACGCTGCGTAATCAGTGGATGATCCGCATTATATGGCGAGATCTTTTGCGTGTGGGCTCCATGGAACAAACCGTTCGGGAGCTTAGCTGGATGGCGGATGCGCTGATCGATGGCGCATTAAACAATCTTTACGACCAGCTGACCGAGCGCTTTGGGACCCCGATGGGAGAGGACCCCATTACCGGTGAGAAAACCGCTCAACGCATGGTGGTTATCGGTATGGGGAAATTGGGCGCCTACGAGTTGAACCTCTCATCCGACATTGATTTGATGTTTACCTTTCAAGAGAAAGGTAAAACAGAGGGCGCGCGCCGCTCTTTGGATAACCAAGAATTCTTTATTCGGCTTGGGCAGCGTTTGATTCATGCGCTGGATACACTCAACAGTGATGGCTTTGTCTTTAGGGTGGATATGCGATTGCGCCCGTTTGGCTCGGCCAGCCCGCTGGCGATCAGCTTTGCTGCGATGGAAATGTATTACCAAGATCAAGGCCGAGAATGGGAGCGCTATGCCATGATCAAAGCCCGAATTGTCGCGGGCGACAAAGAGGCCGGTCAGTCGCTGCTTCAAGAACTGCGCCCCTTTGTGTATCGAAAATACCTAGATTACAGCGCGTTTGAATCGCTGCGCGAAATGAAGGAGATGATCAATCGCGAGGTTCGACGCAAGGGCATGGAAGCGAACGTTAAGCTAGGTCCAGGTGGTATTCGTGAGGTTGAGTTCATCGCGCAAGCGTTTCAATTGATTCGAGGCGGACGTGACACACGTCTTCAACAGCGCAGCTTACAAACGATTTTGCCCCTTTTGCCTGATTGCTCCGATATGACCGAGGAGGACGTCGCCGAGTTAAACGATGCGTACGTCTTTTTGCGGAATGCGGAGCACGCCATTCAGGCCATTGCGGATAAACAAACCCAAATGTTGCCAAGCGATGAGCTGAATCAGGCGCGCATCGCTTTCAGTATGGGATTTGTGGATTGGAGTGGCTTTACCTCGGCTCTGACCCAACATCGGAATAATGTGCGAGCACAGTTTGAGCAAGTGATTGAGCCTGCTAAGCAGGAGACACAAGATCACTCCAACGATCAAGAGTGGCTTATGCTCTGGAGCGAGGCGCTGAGCGAAGAGGAAGCACACAACTGGCTTCATGAGTGCGGGTATGATGATCCTGAGCTTGCGTATCGCCAAATCCGCGATCTGCATCAATCCAGAACCGTTCAGATGATGCAGGCCAGCGGTTTAGATCGCCTTAAACGCTTGCTTCCAAGCTTACTTGAGGAGGTCGGTAAGGTCAGTAATGCGACCCAAACCTTGGAGCGTGTTTTTCAGCTCATCCAAGCAGTTCTTCGACGCTCTGCTTACTTGGTGCTGCTCAATGAAAACCCAGGTGCGCTTCAGCAGCTGGTGAAGCTGTGTTCAAGCAGTGCTTGGTTTGCTGAGCAGTTGGCAACTAAACCGGTTCTGTTGGATGAGCTGATTGACCCTCGTACTTTATACAGCCCACCGGACAAACAAGCCCTGCAAGATGATCTTCGTCAGCAACTCCTTCGCATCCCTGAAGAGGACATTGAGCAAATCATGGAGGCGCTACGGTATTTCAAAAGTGCTCACCTTTTGAAAGTGGCTGCGGCCGACATCACAGGCGTCTTACCTTTGATGAAGGTATCGGATTACCTAACATGGTTGGCCGAGGTGATTCTGGACAGCGTCTTGGATGTAGCATGGCGCATAATGGTGGAGAAAAACGGTTATCCACAGTACCAAGAAGGGGTGTTAGCGAACCCTAATTTTATCGTGGTCGGATACGGTAAGCTCGGTGGTATTGAGCTGTCTTACGGGTCTGATTTGGATCTGGTGTTCATCCACAATTGCGAACCCGATCGCGTGACGCAAGGCGAGAAATCGATACCGAATTCGGTCTTCTTTACCCGTTTAGGTCAGCGTATGATCCACATCCTGAATACCTTTACCTCCGGTGGGCAGCTTTACGAAGTTGACATGAGATTGCGTCCATCAGGGAACTCCGGTTTGCTGGTCAGCTCTTTGTCTGCGTTTA
Organism: Neptunomonas sp. ABH4_499; assembly: GCF_056160565.1. Lineage (NCBI taxonomy): Bacteria > Pseudomonadati > Pseudomonadota > Gammaproteobacteria > Oceanospirillales > Oceanospirillaceae > Neptunomonas > Neptunomonas sp. ABH4_499. The sequence continues at coordinate 100,187 of NZ_JBSWXK010000007.1, forward strand.
AAGAGTATCAACAAAAAGATGCCTGGACCTGGGAGCATCAAGCCTTGGTGCGTGCTCGTGTGGTCGCTGGGGATACTGAACTTACGCAAGCCTTTAATGAGTTGCGTGCTGATATTTTGATGACGCACCGTGATCATGACACCCTTCGTAAAGAGGTGATCGAGATGCGCGAAAAAATGCGCAATCATCTAGGCTCATCTTCAAAAGATGCCGAAGAAGGTGTCTTCGATATCAAGCAGGACGCAGGCGGCATCGTCGATATTGAGTTTATGGTGCAGTACATGGTGTTGGCTTACGCGCACGGGCATGAGTCCTTGGTCACCTACTCCGATAACATCCGGATTTTGGATGCGCTTGAGGCGGAGTGCATCATCGAACCCGGCATTGCAGATACGCTGCGCGAAACCTATAAGCATTACCGTGCGATGGGGCATCGCTCCAGCATGCAAGCGCAAACCACCTTACTGGCCGATGCCGAAGTGCAGGAGGTCCGAGCCGAGATTCAGCACATTTGGCAGGATTTGATGGCACTGAATACTGACGAGGATTAAGCACAAAAAAGCCAGCGATGATGCGCTGGCTTTTTTAATATCGAAGGCTGCGTTGTTAAACGTTGGTCAGCCAGCCGAAAGAGTCTTCTGTGCGACCCCACTGGATGTCGTTTAGCGCTTTACGAAGCTTCAGTGTGGTTTCACCAACACCGCCGTTACCGATGGCGATCTCTTTGCCTTGATAGATAAAGGTGCCCACCGGTGTCAGTACCGCTGCGGTACCGGACAGCGCCGCTTCGCAGTTGGGTTTAGCGGCCCGCTCAAGCAGTTCGTCCACAGTGATATCACGCTCAGATACGGTCATGCCCATGGATTTTGCCAGTGTAAGAATGGAGTCACGTGTGACACCGTGTAGGAAGCTCTCGTCCAAGCCTTTGGTGATGATCTCATCGCCATCGATCAGCAAGAAGTTAGCCGCGCCCGTTTCTTGTACATCACCGCCTGGGCAGAACAAGATTTGGTCGGCTTGGAACTCTGCACGTGCTTTCATGATGGGCAGCAAAGCGCTGGCGTAGTTACCGCCGCTTTTGATCATACCCATGTGCGGAGCACAACGTGCGCCATCGTCTTCGATCAATACGCGAAGCGCTGATACGCCGCCGGCAAAGTAATCACCCACCGGTGATACCAGAACGTACTGACAAGCCGTTTGAGACGGAGCCGCCGCTTTACCGATGGCAGGCTCTGTACCGAACAGGGTAGGACGAATGTATAAAGAGCCCGGCGCTTCTGGAACGTCTTTCTCAAAACGCTTAACCGTATCGATGATCATCTGGCGGGTTTGATCCTGATCGATGTCAGGCAGCGCCAGTAAGCGAGCACTTTGCGCCAAACGCGCTAAGTTTTTATCCATACGGAAGATTTTGACGCTGCCGTCTTCGTGACGAAACGCTTTTAAACCTTCAAAACAGGTGCTTGAGTAGTGTAAGACGTGCGCACCTGGGTGCAGAGTAATGCTGTCGCTTGGCACCATCTCAGCTGGACTCCAGCTTGAACCATCAAACCACGAAATTGCCATTTCAGGCATAAAAACTGTACCAAACGCAGCCATGCGAAAACCCTCTGACATTCAAAATGACGAATAAGATGAGCCGTTCAGTCGCGGACCCCAGACTCAAAGATAAAGACGGGTAAGAAACACAGGAAGGACTCAGACGCTTAAATTGTAATCAGCCTGACCGAAAATGTGAATTGCCCTTACGTGCTAGGTTGGAAAAATATCGTTTCTTTTTTTGACCCATACGTTTGGTGCTATGAGAAGATCACGTATTATCCATACCTTGATTGAACGACCTAGGGTTGCTGATATGCCACATCCTAATGCTCGAAAGCGCATCCTGATCATCAGTGACGGTAAGCCTGGGCATCAAAACCAAAGCTTGGGCTTGGTTGAAGCCCTGCAGCGATTGGACCCCAGTATTGAGTTTGATATCGAAGCCCCCTTAGCTTTTTCCGATGTGATGGCATTGCTGTGTAAACTGAAAAAGCCAAGCGAATCCGCGCTCACTTACGCGATAGTGATCGGTGCTGGGCACAGAACCCACCTAACGGTATGGCTTAGAGGTCGGCAACAAAGGGCCAAAACCCTGATCTGCATGAAGCCATCATTACCGATGGGGTTGTTCGATCTGTGTGTCGTTCCACAGCACGACCACCCGGTTGAAAAGTCAAATGTTATGGCAACGCAGGGCGTTATGAACCGCATTCAGCCAGGTCTTAAACAGCCTGATTTTGGACTGATTTTGATCGGTGGCCCTTCTAAGCACCATCAATGGGACGATATAAGCGTAGTGAATCAGTTGAAGCAGATGGTTCAGGATGACTCGATGAGCGATCAGCCGCATCACTGGGTTTTGACGACCTCGCGCCGAACGCCAGATACGTTTTTGACTACGCTCGCTCAAGCGAACCTAAACATCTCGGTGATTCCGCACACACAAACGGATGCTGGGTGGTTGCCCGAGCAGTTAGGGAAAGCTGATCAATGTTGGGTATCAGAGGACAGCGTTTCCATGATTTATGAAGCCTTGACGGCGGGCTGTCAGGTCGGGTTATTAGCGTTGGCGAACCAAGGTGGCGGGCGTGTGGTTGACGGTGTTCAACAGCTAAAAGCTGAGGGGCGGGTATTCACCCTAGCATCAAAAAACACTCAGGCGAACTCGCTGGGTGGGCTTGCCGAAGCAGACCGAGTGGCGGCCTATGTGCGTTCACTCGGTTGGGTGTAAGGCCAATCGATTGATCAGCGTGCAATGCGCTGATAAAAATCCACGTACTGTTCGGTGACGGTTTGTTTCGAGTAGTGGCTTTGATAAAGCGCAAAGGCCTGTTCGGTCAAATGGGCTTTCAAATCATCACTGGCTAATACGTCGTTAACCGCTTTTGCTAGCGCGCTGGCATCATCAATGGGTGTGATGATGCCGGTTTCACCGCTGGTGATCAGCTCTCCTGGCCCCTGAGAGTTGGTAGCAACGATCGGGCATTGGTGCGCCCACGATTCCATCACGATGGAGCCTAAGCCTTCGTGGCGTGAAGGGCAGACAAACAGATCTGCTGTGCGCATTAACGTGGTCACATCATCCCGCCATCCTAGAAAACGCACACGATGATCCAACCCCAATGTGTTACACAGTTTTTTCAGGTTTTGCTCTTCAGGACCTGAGCCTGCCAGCCACAGCGTTGCTTTAGGGATCTTCACCAAGGCGTGTAGTAAGGTATCGAAGGCTTTATTAACGTGCAAACGCCCTGCCGCCAGAATCAATGGCGCATCGGTTGGGGTGCCAAAGCTGTCACGTGGGAGTGGTTCGACCGGTGTTTCGTCAGCAAAATTGGGAATGTGCACAATGCGGTCTTTCGGAAAACCGCCATCGATCATGTGCTGGCAAATCCCTTTACTGATCCCCACCCAGTAGTCGGAGTGGTTGTAGTATTTGAGTTTGTAATAGTGACCAAGGCGATTGACCAAGATGTATTTTTTGGAGTTAGACGTGCTGCCACTGGCACGGCTCATCCATGTCATCACGATCTCTGGTTCGAAAGCCTTTAATGCGCGTCGGTATTGGTAAGCGCCTAATAAGTCGATAGGGCCGCCAAAGGTGAACCCTTGCGTTTCGACTCCATTGCCCCGCAGTGTATTGACCCGGTGCTCGTGGTTTCGGATAAAGGCTTTAACGGCCAACGCGTCTTGTTCGTTTAAACTAGAAACTAACCGAACAAAGAAGTTCTCAGCGCCGCCTTGAGCGGCTCCGGCCAAAATCTGAGCAACGCGAATCGGTGCGGTCATTATGTCTTGCCTTGTGTATCCAAACCGTCGTGTAACAACAGTCCATGGTAACCAGGAAAGGTATCGGAGCCTCGAAGGGCTAGAAGATCCTGAATACGAGTGTGTAAGTTATCGATGCGCTTTTGCGCCTTTTTTCGCTGTGTGGATTTAGGGAGCCACCAGTATGGGAAGAAATTAGGGCTGCCTAATCCATCTATAATAAATAAGCCGACAATCGCCCCTTGCTCATCCAACTGCACCACAATGTTGTGCAGCAGCAAATCCCGAGAGGGGAGGGCCAGCTCAACCCAGTGCTTGGCAAATTGACTGACGGCCTGTTGGCATTCATCGGTGTACCCGTGATCCCAAAGATACTGTTTTAACGTGTGGGACACATTGCCCTGTGCGTCACGTATCAGTTTAGAAACCAAACCTTTGCCAAGGTCGGTTTCAATAAACCCGAAGCATTCGCTCACCACTGAAAAGGCAGCTTCGCCTCGGTGGGTGTGAAACTCGCTTAACACACGATGCTCTTCAAGGTTGTCATCAAAGCTGCTTAACGGCTTTAAGGTCTTTGGAAAGCCTTTTTTCTTACGCAGTTGCTCCAGTGTAAAGTCGGGGCGGCGAACTTTGATGCAGCGGTCTGGGTATTCCGGATGAATAAAGCACAGCCGATTCCCACCACGCGCAAAAGGGGCTTCTTTGGACAGCGCTAGGCTCATTTTAAGCGGCCATCCAAGTGGATATCTTGGGCCCAAACATAGTCATGCGAGAACGCTGTTTGGGTTGACGCTTCGACGATGTACTGCGCGTACAGCTTAGAGTTCATCTCTTGATGGAAGAATTGGCGAGCCCTTTGCGCCCAGTAGCGACGTTTAGAATCATCACGGTGGAAATCTAAAATCTTGCTTTGAAGGTCCTCTTCATCCTTAAAATACACCACGCTTTCATCGGGTAATAAGGTATCAAAGCGAGGAGATTCGTGGGTGAATTGCAATATGCCGCTGCCCGCCAGCTGGGCCATACGGGCAGATGAGTACCAATACATACCCTCTTGGCGATTAAGATTTAACCCCATCTTTGTGCGCGCTAATGCGTTATCGTAATCGCGTCCCCATACAGGGGCTTCGCCAAAGCTGCCAAAGGTTTTGAAATTCACCTCGGGGGTGATCGCTTCTTTGATCCGGCCAACCATGGCTAAGCGCTCAGTAAAGTCATTGCTGTTGCTGCAGAACAGAAGGTCAATGTCCAAGTCGGTTTTGATGGAGTTGTCCAAGGTTTCGATGGATGGATCAACGGGGTTAGGCATGTGGTACAAACGGGCGCCTAAACCTTCAAAAATGGACAGCTCACGGCGACCTGTGGATACAAAAATAGCATCGCACACATCCGCTCGGTGCTTAATGCGCTCAACATTGGAGGGCACAAACAAAGGGTCATTATTGCAGTGGGCGATAACGAGGTTTGGGTTGCTGCGCTTGATCTGGGCCAGTGTTTCGTTGGTGATCATATCGCAGTGGCCTGCAATGATCAGGTCCGGATCAAAGGCTTCAACCGTATCGATCAGATGCTTATTGGCCGCTTTCTTGCCCAGATCTCGAATCTTGAGGAAGGCTTCGTTGGAGGCAACGTCACGATCACTGTAGTTCTTCACATAATGATCATTTTTGATCAGACCAAACGTCAGTTTTTCTGCCCAGCTAACACGGGTTTTTCCGTAACGTTTAAGCTGTTGGTACGCAACGTGAAGTACTCTCATAGATCATCCATTCATCAATGTGTGGTAGACCTCAAGGGTTTTGCTCACTTGATGGTCTATATAAAAAGCTTCGGGTAATTGTAATTCAGGTTGGTGGTCGAGTGTATCGCAAACCCGTTCGACAAAGGCATCCAGATTGTCGGATTCGACTAAACCTTGTGGATAACAATAATTCAGAGACTCGCTGGCACCGCCGCGATCAAAGGCGATCACAGGGCTTCCGCAGGCGATGGCTTCAGGGACGGTGCGACCAAAAGGTTCTTCTTTGTTGGACATATGGCAGGTGACATCAGCTAAGCCATAAAAGGCCTGAATATCATTGCGGTGACCCACAAAGGTTACTTTATCTTTGAGCCCTAATGTGTCTCTTTGTTCGATCAGCTCTTCAAAATAATGCGCTTTTTGAGGCTCAGCATCCCCAACGACTACGCCGTGTGCTTGTGGGCGTAGCTTAACGAGCATGGCCATCATCTTGAGAAATGCCTCTTGTCCTTTCCAGCGTGTAAGGCGTCCTGGCATGACAATGATCTGCTTATTCTCAAGTTCTGGGTAATCCACAAACAGCTGCTGTTTCCATTCATCTGTACAGGCGTTCAGGTTAAACGCGTGCGGGTCTAACCCCCGATAAATGCGGGTTATGCGCTGAGAGGGGACGCCGTAGTTCTTCTCAATGTAAGCCTGAACACAATCCGACACAGCAATGCAGTGCTCAGCTTTCGCCATAATGGCGCTGTAGCGATTGACCGAATACAAACCATGAAAGGTGCTGACGAGGTGCGGACGTCGTACTGCTGGGATTTTTCGAAGGGCGAGCCAAACCAGCCAAGCAGGCAATCGGGAGCGCACGTGCACAATATCGGGTTGAAGCGTTTCGATCGCACGCCGAACGGCTTTTACGTGTCGCAAAGAAAACAGTGACTTTTTGTGCACCGGCAGTTGAAGATGCTCAGAGCCTTCTCGAACTAAGCGCTCAACCAGTTGTCCCCCATTGGACATAACGGTAGAGCGATGACCTTGCTTAACCAACTCCCGTGCAAATTCAATGGTGCCCCGTTCTACCCCGCCAGAGTGAAGAGCCGGTAGTACCTGTAATACATTCAATTGTTGAGAGTTTTGCATAGATCCTGCTCGTTACCGTTAGGGCTCGGATTATTACAGGAGTCCCTCAAATTGTCTAAACAAGCCGAGCCAGTCATGGTACCTTTCCGGTGACATGAAACCCAACCCTTGGCGGTTGATAGCGAGATTTTCAATCAATCGGTGTTTGAACAACTGTCACCCAAAGCCGATGATATTTGGCTTAAAGCGATGAGCCTTAAAAAAGGCACTAAAGTAAAGGTAGTGCCTGACTCTCGTGATTGGGGGATGCGTTTTGTTACCATTGAAGGGTCACAGAGGTTTAAATTGAAAAGCGGGAATAAGTGCATCAATACGGGTAACGATGTGCAATTGCAAAAAGTGATGGATCATTACCAGTTAAGCCATCGCGCTTGATTAGGACAAAAAGATGAGCATGAAAGGTATAAAAAAATTCTTGTTACGACGGTTTGGGCAGTTGGTTACCGCTTTTTGCTTTAACAAAGAGAAGAAACAACGTGCACGTGATTATTTTGATGATCAGATCATTGATCTTTATCGGGATGAGATCCAAGGCTTTATTGATGCTTACCCTAAGGTCAATGATGAAGAGGTGACCATTGATAACATCATCCAAAATAAGCTAAGTATCAGTCGATTCGGTGACGGTGAGTTTAAGCTGATCGTTGGAGAGGTTCATAAGTCTTTCCAAGATGTAGATCAAGAGCTTAACTCGCGCATGCTTGAGGTGCTCAACAGCAAAGATCCTAGGGTATTGGTCGGAATCAATAATGTTCTGGATGCTCAAAAGATAGGCCGTGTTTGGAGTAAATTTATCATTCGAATCGGACCAGAAGTATTGGGGCTACTCGATCGTAGTCGAGTGTATGACTCTTCTGAAATTTTTCGAAAGTTTCCAGAGCACAGTGAAGAAGCTTTTCTTTCCCGAGTTAAGAAAATTAAGTCGATCTGGTTAGATCGAAAAATTGTTTTTGTGGTGGGTAAGAACAGTCGGTTTTTCCTAGAAGAAGAGCTTTTTGATAACGTTCAATCCATCGATTATGTGTATGCACCGGCGCGAAATGCTTTTCACGAATACGCCTCGATTCTTGCGCAAGCCAAAGAGTTCGACCCTAAAGAGTATTTGATCTTCGTTGTGCTAGGGCCTACCGCAACAGTGATGTCATATGACCTTGCTTTATCCGGTTATCAAGCGATCGATTTTGGGCAGATGCCAAGTGTCTATCGCCGTGCTAAACAGCGAGTATTTGGTCAACCGGACATTGATCTGACAGAGCGTTTAGGTTGATGGAAAAGACAGAGAAGTTTCGCGTAAATATCGGCATTTGCACCTATAAACGACAGGCGCTGCTAGAGCAATGTCTACTGAGTCTGTCGAAGGTGTTGATTCCCGAAACTTGTCAGGTTTTTTTGACGGTAATTGATAATGATGAGCACGCTTCGGCTAAGAAGTGTGTCGAAACCGTATGTGATCAACTGAGTTTCGAATACGCCTACCTCGTGGAGCCGAAGCAGGGGATACCTTGTGCGCGAAATAAAGCGGTGAATGTCAGTCTCGAACGTGGGTTTGATTATCTGATCTTTATTGATGATGATGAAACCATCGAACCTCGTTGGTTACTTGAGCTGTTGGCCTTTTCTCAGTCAACTAATCCAGATGCCGTCATACATGGTCAAGTCATCCCACAGTTGCCGCAAAACACGGATGAGAGTATCAAGTCACTTTTTAAGGTGGGTAAGCGTTACACGGGAGAGTCGCTAACGGCTTGTGCCACGGATAACGTGCTGATTCCTATGTATCTGTTTACTGATCTAGGGCTTAGGTTCGATGAGTCTCGTCCGCTGGCCGGTGGTACAGATACTATTTTCTTTACGCAGGCTTCTCAGCAGGGCGTCGCGATCATTCAATGCAATGAAGCCATTGTTTATGAAACGATCCCCCCCATTAGAACCACTCTCAAATGGTTGATGAAGCGAAAGTATCGAGCTGGCTTGACGGACGCTTGGCGTAAACACCAAAAAGGCAAATCTAAGGTCCGCATCGCTATTTCGGCTGCTGTGCAGATGTTGATGTCGTGTTTCGCTTTATCCCTTTTTGCTCTGGTGTTGAACAAAAAAAAACGGAACCGCTCGCTGCTAAAAATAGCGAAGGCTTATGGTGTGTTTAATGGCGTTTTTGGTGCTGAGGTTGATAGTTATTAATTTATGAATCTGCATGTTGGTAAGTTGAATAAATTTATACCCAGCTTTATGGGGTTTTATGAGCAGAGGTTGCCTGAGCTGTATCGAGATGATAGTTTTTTCTTTACAGGTGATCGAGAGAAATACACGGTCAATGATCTTAGCTTAAAGCATTTCCCTAAAGGGCTACTGAATTCGATCATCTTTTACGTTTTTTTTTCTATTAAAGCGTATCAAGCGGACAAAATTGTCTTGCATGGTCTGTTTGAGAAGAAAGTCTTGTATGCGCTTTTCTTGCAGCCGTGGCTGCTTAAAAAGTGCGCATGGATGATTTGGGGTAATGATCTCTATGTGTATAGAAAAAACCGAGGCAATAAGAAGAAACGTAAGTTAGAGCGTATCAGACGCTTTGTCATAAAGCGATTCGGCTATTTAGTCACCTATGTGAAAGGTGATGTTGCGTTAGCACGTGAATGGTATGGCGCTACTGGAAAGCACGTACACTGCATCTTATATACGTCGAATGTATTCGAGGAACGTGATCTGCAAAGAGAAGACTCACCGACCATCAACGTTCAAGTTGGTAACTCAGCCGATCCTAGCAATGCACATGAGCCCGTATTGGAAGGCTTAAGTCGAATCCATTCTGATGTTGATTTTCATGTTTACGCCCCTTTATCTTACGGGAATCAAAAGCATGCTGATTGCATAGAGCAGAAGGGAAAAGACCTGCTGGGCAAGCGATTTACCGCCATGCGTAATTTTATGCCGATCGATGAGTATTACTCTTTTTTAGCGAATATTGATGTCGCCATTTTTAATCACGATCGACAACAAGGTATGGGTAATATTATTAACTTACTTGGGCTGCGCAAAAAAGTTTTTATGCGTAGCGATGTTACGTCGTGGACTATTTTAAAAGAGCTTGGGCTGCATGTGTATGATGTTGCGTCGCTTGACCTTACAACGTTTAACTCAGCTGAGTTGAATGAAAATTACCGCATTATTACCAAAAATTTCTCCAAAGATGCGTTGGCTGAGCAGCTCAATGTGCTTCTTGGAACAAACAATAAGTGAGAAACGAGATGATCCCATTCAATAAGCCGCCTAAATTCGGTAATGAACTCGGCTACATCAGTGAGGCTCTTGAAAGTGGGAAAATTTCAGGTGATGGCCCTTTCTCCCTTAAGTGTCACCAGTGGTTTGAATCTAAGCTGAGCTGTGCAAAAGCACTACTGACACCCTCTTGTACACACGCGCTTGAGATGGCCGCTATTTTGATTGATATCCAGCCAGGTGATGAAGTGATTATGCCAAGCTTCACGTTTGTCAGTACGGCCAACGCGTTTGTGCTGCGCGGGGCCGTGATTAAATTTGTGGATATCCGACCTGATACGAAAAATATGAATGAGGTACTTATTGAGGCGGCGGTGACCGAGCGAACTAAAGCCATAGTACCGGTTCATTATGCAGGTGTGTCCTGCGAAATGGATAGCATCATGTCCATTGCTAATAAATACAGCCTCTATGTTATCGAGGATGCCGCTCAAGGCATGTGTTCAACATACCAAGGCAAAGCGTTGGGGACTCTTGGTCATATGGCGGCTTACAGCTTTCATGAAACCAAAAATTATACCAGCGCTGGTGAAGGTGGATTATTGATCATTAATGATCAGAAATTCGTTGAAAAAGCTGAAGTAATCCGCGAAAAAGGAACGAATCGCAGCCAGTTTTTCAGAGGTATGGTCGATAAGTACAGCTGGGTAGATGTCGGTAGTAGCTATCTTCCCTCCGATGTTCAGGCGGCGTACTTATGGGGTCAGTTAGAGAAAGCGGATGAGATTAATCAGGCGAGGCTGAAAGTTTGGAATCGTTATTACCAAGGTTTCTCAGGGCTTGTTGATAAAGTTTCACTGCCATCCATTCCTGATGATTGCACCCATAATGCCCATATGTTTTATATGGTATTGGAGTCGCAAGAGATAAGAGCGCAATTGATAGAGCATCTAAAAGCGGATTCCATAATGGCCGTATTCCATTACGTTCCTTTGCACACCTCTAGAGCTGGTCAACGATTTGGTGAGTTCGTTGGTTGTGATGCCGAAACCTTAAGAATCAGTGATTGCCTTTTAAGGTTACCCATCTGGTACGGCATGGCGGAATCCGATGTTGATCGTGTCATTGACTCCGTAAATCGCTTTTTTGATCACCATTCTAGCTAGGTAAACAACTGCATTGCGACACCGCTTTCCTCAAGCCCGCAGCGTTCATAGAAGCCGGTGTTGTGTGGTTTGCATTGAAGAGCAACTTTGTAACACTGTTGCTCTTTTGCAAATGCACATAAATGTTCAATCAACTGCTTTCCTAACCCTTGCCCTCTGTAGCTTGAATGGGTCACGATATCTTCGATGTGTCCCATCTTTCCGCCCCTAATCTTTGTCTCGATGATAATCGAGCCGTAACCAATGACGTGTTCATCATCAAGTAATACAAACGAGTGTACGTTGTTTTGGCTAGAGAATGATTCCCAAACCGAGTCCAAGCTATTTTCTTCAGGTTTGAAAGTAGAAATGTCTTGTAAAAGATCAATGACTGAATGAAGGTGGCTCTTGTTCAGAGGGGTGATTTTACCCATCACACTTTCCCCATCTTTCTATACAAATACCCCTTCCCTTCAGGGTGGCTCTTAAACCGTCGATGAACCCACATATACTGAGCGGGCGACTTCCGAATCATTCCCTCAACCACCTCGTTAACGCGGGTGGCATCAGCAACATCGTCGCCAGTTGGGAAGTCCTCAAGCGGTGGCTGCATCTCGATGATGTAGCGACCTTCATCTGATCGGCGCATGGATAATGGGATTACAGCACAGCCCGACATTTTGGCAATCCGTGCTGTCGCGGTGATGGTCGCAGCTTGAACGCCGAAAAAGGGGGCGTAAACCGATAGTTTCATACCTAGGTCTTGATCGGGGGCATACCAAACGGCTTTGCCCTCACGAAGGCGTTTGACTAGCTTTCGAATATCACGTTTTTCGATCAGCTCTTCGAAAAACTGCTCGCGGCCCTGTTTGGAGAGTTTCTCAATCACAGGGTTGTTGTTCTTACGGTACATACCGTCGTATTTCATGTGCTGCGCCAGTATGCCACCTGTGATATCGAGTGACGTGAAATGGGCACTCAAGAAAAGAATCCCTTTACCTTCCTGTTGGGCTTTTTGCACATGTTCAAAGCCAATCACCTCACCCAGGGGTATTAAACGTTCGGGTTGGGGCCACCACGCCATACCCGATTCGATAAGCGCGATGCCTTGCTCTTTAAAAATGGTCTTCACCAACGTCGCTTGCTCGGCGGCGCTGAGTTCTGGGAAGCACATTCTAATGTTGGTTTTTGCAACGTGACGACGATCCGGAGCTACGTAATAGAGCACTCGACCAAACAAGGTGCCGAGGGAGCGTTGGAGCGATAGCGGCAGTTTGTTGATCAACCAGACAAAAAACAGACCCAAATGGGTTGGCCAATAAACCGGATGCCAAAGTTGTGTGGGGCGTTGTTTCTTCATTAACGTGTGATCGTGGTGTATTTGCTGGCTAGTGTAACGCTTTTAAACCGAGATGAAACCCTCACCATTTTGAGGATAATCATAGGTTTGCTGTGGATATTGCCGCTGGCTGGTAACAGCCGATGGTGTACAATGCCCCTTTTTCCTAATGTGTCGAGAGTATGAAGGAAAGATCGGAACACCCTTCAGAAGAAGGTAACGGCCTGCGCTTGTATCTGCGCTTGCTGTCCTACGTGAAACGCCAATGGCCGCTTTTTTTGATCAGTGTAGCGGGCTTTGCCTTGTATGCCAGTACTCAAGCTGGGTTCGCAAAATGGATGGAAACCGTCGTTCAGGCCATCGAGCAAGGTGGGCTTGAGAATCGTGGTTGGCTGGCTCTCAGTGTATTGGGCCTGTTTGTTGTTCGCGGTACGGGCACCTTCTTAGGTAACTATTTTATTACTCGAATTGCTCGCACGTTAGTGCACGAGCTGCGTTTGGAGCTGTTTCAAAAACTGCAGCGTCTACCGAGTGCCTTTTACCATAAGCACAGCTCCGGCACTTTGCTGGCCAAGCTCACTTACAACGTAGAGCAGGTAACCGGTGCGGCGACCAATGCGGTCAAAGTTGTGATTCAAGAAGGCCTTACGGTGATAGGCCTCTTTATCTATATGGTTTACCTCAACTGGAAGCTGACCCTGATCTTCTTGGTGGTCGGGCCTTTGATTGGCCTTTTAGTCTCGTACGTATCCAAGCGGTTTCGTCGCTTAAGTAAGCAGCTACAAGACTCGATGGGCAGTGTGACCAATTCGGCCTCCGAGGCGATTAAGGGCTATCAAGTGGTGCGTACCTTTGGTGGTGAGTCGTTTGAGATCGACCGTTTTAATCGTGTCAGCCTTAAAAACCGTGATCAATTCATGAAACTGATGATCACGCAGGCGCTATCAACCCCGGTGGTTCAATTTTTGGTGGCGTGTGCGTTGGCGGCTTTGATGTATTTCGCCATGGAGCCCGAAATCATGGCGACCATGAACACCGGTGAGTTCATCGCATTTATTACGGCCGCGGGCATGCTGACCAAACCGCTTCGCCAACTAACCGATGTGAACAGCGTGATTCAAAAAGGGATCGCGGCGGCACAGAGCGTGTTTGAAACCATGGACGAACCTGCCGAGCAAGATACTGGGTCGCGTACCCTATCGCGTGCTAACGGGGCGCTTGAGTTAAACAACTTAACTTTCCGGTACCCTGGCACCGATCGAGATGTGTTAAAGCAGATCGAACTCACCATAGAGCCGGGCCAACATGTCGCGCTGGTAGGGCGCTCTGGCAGTGGTAAATCTACATTAGCGGGGCTTTTACCGCGCTTTTTTGATACGGAAAAGCCGGAGCAAATTTTACTCGATGGGCACCCGCTTCAAGAGTATAAGCTGAATGACCTTCGTGATCAGATTGCTTTGGTGAATCAGCAGGTGATTCTCTTTAACGGAACCATCGCCGAGAACATTGCCTACGGAGCCTTGGCTTCGCGTTCAAAAGCCGAAATCGAGGCGGCTGCCAAAGCGGCTCATGTCATGGAGTTTGTAGAGCAATACCCCAAAGGCTTGGATACCATGGTCGGGGAGAACGGCGTGCTTCTGTCCGGTGGTCAGCGTCAGCGCATTGCGATTGCTAGGGCGATCTTAAAAGATGCGCCGATCCTGATTATGGATGAGGCGACATCGGCCTTGGACACCGAGTCTGAACGCCACATCCAATCAGCCATGGAGCGCGTGATGGAAGGGCGAACCACCTTGGTGATCGCTCACAGGCTTTCGACCATTGAACATGCCGATCTGATTGTTGTGATGGATCAAGGTCGAATCGTCGAGCAAGGCTCGCATAAAGCCTTGATGGATAAAGGCGGCGCTTACGCCCAACTGCACAACTTGCAATTCGATGATGAGGCCTAACGATGTCCCGTTTGGTGCACGCTTTGTACACCTTGCTGTTTACCGTGTTGCTGCCGGTTATTGTTTTACGGCTTTGGTGGCGTGGGCGCAAAGCGCCAGGTTACCGAGAGGGGATTGCTGAACGCTTTGGGCGTGTGCAAACCTCTCATGCTAGGCCTTTGTGGGTACATGCGGTGTCGCTTGGGGAGTCGATTGCGATCTCCCCAATGATTGAGCGCTGGTTGGCGGATCACCCCGACATCCCCGTGTATGTCACCAACATGACGCCGACTGGGCGCGATCATATCCGCAAGCAGTTTGGCCAACGGGTGACCCAAAGCTACTGCCCTTATGATGTCCCAAGTTTTTTGAACGTTTTTTTAAATCGTTTAAACCCCATCGCATGCGTTGTGGTCGAAACCGAGCTTTGGCCAAATCTTGTCCGCGCCTGTTTTAAAAAGCAGGTGCCGCTGCTGGTGGCCAATGCGCGTTTGTCGGAGCGCTCAGCTAAAGGGTATCGCAAGTTTCACGTCTTAAGCGCCCCCATGCTTTCACGTATCACCCACATCGTAGCGCAAAGCCAAGCCGATGCCGATCGCTTTATTGGGCTCGGCGTCCCCAAAAGTGGCGTCACAGTCTCTGGCAGCATCAAATTTGATATTCATTTGGATGCGGATAAAACTGAGTTAGGTCAGTCATTAAGATCACAATGGTTGGGCGATAACCCCGAAGCGTTTGTGTTGATGCTGGCCAGCAGTCATGCCGATGAAGAAGCTCAGTTTTTAGCAGCGTTTCAGCCGTTGCTCGCGACCTATCCTAAGCTTCGGTTGTTGATCGTGCCACGCCATCCGGAGCGCTTTGCACCTGTGTGGCAGCTCATATCCGAATCAGGCAGCTCAGCCTCACGACGCAGTGATATCTCTGAAGGGGCTATTCTACTGGGGGACTCGCTGGGTGAGATGATGGCGTATTACTCGATGTCTGATGCGGTCATCATGGGCGGTAGCTTTGTGGATGTGGGTGGTCATAACCCCATTGAGCCTGCGATCTTATCGGTGCCTGTGGTGATGGGGCCGCACTTTCATAACTTTAAGGTCATTACCGAGGCGATGGTCGAGCGTGGTGCCATGTGGCAAGTTGCTTCGATGTCGCAGGCGAAATCGGTCGTGGTTGACGCGCTGGAAAAGCCTGTCCTATGTCGTTCAGTAGGGGAGGCGGCAAGCGTCTATGCTCGTGAGCAGCAGGGAGCACTGGGGCGCTTGTTGCAGCAGGTGGAGTCGATCGCGGGCATCGATCCGTAAGCATCCATGCCCTGAATGCGAGATTAGATCTCGAACGTCAGTGTTTCACCGGCTTGTTCTTGAAAGGCTTCGTTGAAGACATCGGCGATTTTGGCCTGGTCGGAATCACGAATCCACGTGTTTTGCTCTGCATCCCAATCAAAATGAAAGCCGCCACTGCGGGTGGCTAACCACAGCTGGCGAACGGGCGTCTGTCGGGTAAAGATCAGCTGAGAGCCATTCTCACATTTGATGGTCAAAACACCGCCGCTGATGAGGTAATCCAAATCCGTTTCGGCATCATCTAAGCGCTCTTCGACGGTATTCAGTGTGTCGTCTACCAGTGCGTAAAATTCTGTTTCAGTCATCATTATGCGGCTACCTTTTAAGGTGAGTAATACGGTTCGGGCCAAGTATATCAGTAATCCCTACCGGATCGCTTCATGTTGGTCGTGCTTCGTGGGTATAATGCCATCATTCATTTTCATTTTTAGATCAGGTAGAGAACGTGCGCTGGATCACCCTGTTAGTCTTGGCTGGAGTATTAGCTGGATGCGGCCAAAAAGGCCCTTTATTCCTTGAATCCAATAAAGCTGAGTCCTTAAAAACCGACCCGTCACAAACGCCGTCGCAAGACGCCTCCCAAGGGCGTGATCAAAACACCACCGCGCAATAATCATTGCCTAACCTGATGAGTTTAGTGAGTAGCCATGGACAACTTTGAATACCGTAACGGCCGCCTTTTTTGCGAAGAAGTGGCGTTAACTGAGATCGCCAATCAATTTGGTACCCCAACGTACGTTTACTCCCGTGACGCCCTAGAGCGCGCTTATCTTGAATACGCCAACGCGCTTGAAGGTCGTGATGCCTTGGTCTGCTTTGCCGTTAAAGCCAACAGCAACCTAGGTGTGCTGAATGTTTTGGCTCGTTTAGGTGCCGGGTTTGATATCGTGTCTTTGGGTGAACTTGAGCGTGTGCTTAAAGCGGGCGGTGACCCTGCTAAGATCGTATTCTCAGGCGTTGGCAAGCAGCCACACGAGATCGTTCGCGCGCTAGAGGTAGGTATTCACTGCTTTAACATCGAGTCCGAAGCGGAGCTTGAGCGCATCAGTGCCGTGGCCGGTGAGTGCGGCAAAGTGGCTGATATCTCTTTCCGTGTGAATCCCGATGTCGATGCAGGTACACACCCCTACATCTCGACAGGCCTTAAAGAGAATAAATTCGGTATCGCGATTGATGATGCGCTTCGCATCTATCAAAAAGCCGCGGCGCTGCCGAACCTGAACATCGTGGGTATGGATTGCCATATTGGTAGCCAACTGACCGAAATCGCGCCGTTTATGGATGCGATGGATCGATTGTTGGATCTGGTGGATCGTTTGGCCGAGCAAGACATCAAGATTCGTCACCTTGATATGGGTGGTGGATTAGGGGTGAACTACACCGATGAGACGCCACCAACGGCCACCGCTTACATCGAGTCGGTGTTGAACAAACTGGAAGGTCGCGATCTTGGATTGATCTTCGAGCCGGGTCGCTCCATTGCCGCCAACGCGGGTGTTTTGCTGACGCGTGTCGAGTTCTTGAAAGAAACCGAGCACAAAAACTTTGCCATCATAGATGCGGCGATGAATGACCTTATCCGCCCCTCTTTGTACAGCGCTTATCAAGAGATTATCCCGACAGAAGAGCGAGAAACCGGTGAAGCCAAAGAGTTTGATCTGGTAGGACCTGTCTGTGAAACCGGTGATTTCTTGGGTAAAAACCGTTTGCTGAACTTGGAAGCTGGCGACCTGTTGGCCGTTTGCTCGGCCGGCGCTTATGGCTTTGTGATGAGCTCAAACTACAACACCCGGACCCGCGCGGCCGAGGTGATGGTGGACGATAATCAAGTATTCGAAGTGCGTGCTCGCGAAACATTAGAGGACTTACTGCGCGGTGAGTCGGTAGTACCAGAGCGTCAGTAAGCTTACAGAGATCGGTTATGTTAGTTCGTTTTACAAAAATGCATGGGTTAGGCAACGACTTTATGGTCGTCGACTTGATCACACAGCGCGTCAAACTCAGTGAAGAGCGCGTTCGTGAATTGGCCAATCGTCACACAGGGATTGGCTTTGATCAGTTATTGATTGTAGAGCCGCCGACCGACCCCGACGCGGATTTTAAATACCGTATCTACAATGCCGATGGCTCTGAAGTGGAGCACTGTGGCAACGGTGCGCGCTGCTTTGCTCGGTTTGTTTTGGATAAGCGTTTAACCACGAAGCGTAAAATCGCCGTGCAAACCGCCAAAGGCCGTGCGCTGTTGAGTGTACGCGATGATGAGTTGGTGGAAGTTAACATGGGGCCGCCTGAGTTATCCCCAAGTGCGGTGCCTTTTGATGCGCCTGCAAAAGCGTCTGAGTACGAGGTCGACGCCAATGGCCAAACAGTACTGCTATCGGCGATTTCGATGGGGAATCCACACGGCGTGATGCTGGTGGATAACGTTAAAACCGCGCCGGTTGAAACCTTTGGCCCGGTACTTGAAGCGCACCCGCGTTTTCCCAATAAAGCCAACATAGGCTTTATGCAGGTGATTTCGGGCAACGAGATTAACCTTCGCGTGTACGAACGGGGCGCGGGCGAGACGCAAGCCTGTGGTACCGGTGCGTGTGCAGCGGTCGTCTCTGGCCGCCTGCGTGGTATTTTATCGAACACTGTGACGGTTCACTTACCTGGTGGGGATTTAGAGATCTCCTGGGCAGGCGGTGAAACGGACCCTGTCATCATGACTGGACCTGCAACGACTGTATTTGAAGGGCAGATCATCTTATGAGCCAAGAGCAAACGCCGACCCCGACAACGCCATTGGATTCCGATCTAGTGGCCGATTTTTTGGCGGAGAACAGCGATTTCTTCAATAACTACCCCGCGTTACTCGAAGTGATGAGCGTACCGCATAATGCTGGGAAGGCGGTGTCGCTGGTTGAGCGCCAAACCTCCTTGCTGCGTGAGCGTAACCGACAGTTAACGCTGCACATGAGTGATTTGATCGACATCGCGCGCCATAACGATTCTCAGTTTGAGAAGACCAAACGTATGGTGTTGGCGTTGCTGGATGCGGCCACCTTAGATGATGTCGCCGTTGCCCTTGAAGAGAGTCTGTGCCGTGATTTTTACGGCGATGCGACCTCCTTAGTCTTGTTTGCCGATCAGCCTTTGAACGTTAACAACCTGACCATGATTCCACGCGCCACCGCCGGGGTTGTGGAAAACTTGCTGCGCTCTAACCTTCCGGTGTGCGGACAGCTGAAAGCCGTGGAAAACCGCTTCCTATTTGGTGAAGATGGCACCTTGGTACAGTCGGCGGCGGTTGTGCCTTTGGTGAAAGGCGATACCATCGGTTTATTAGCCATTGGCAGTCACGACCCGTTCTACTTCCAAAGCAGCCAAGGGACCCTGTTCTTAAGCTATGTGGGTGAAGTGCTTAGCCGAGTGGTCAGCCGCATCCTCCATGAGGAGCCGGTGTAAACCGGATGATCCTGTGTCGATGCTGAACCAGTCGTACTACGACGCCCTGCATCCACACACCGAGGCGTTCCTACGCTTTTTAAAAGTGGAACGCCAATACTCCCCCCATACCTGCCTTAATTACCAGCGCGATCTGGATCAGTTCGTTGGGTTCATGGCCGATTGTCGAGTGGATGATTGGAATGCGGTGAGCGAAGCACAAGTGCGTGCCTTCATTGCTGAACGCCATCGCGAAGGCATCATTGCCAAATCCCTGCAACGACAGCTGTCGGCGATTCGAAGCTTTTATAAGTTTCTCGTCAGGGAGCGTCTGGCAACCCACAACCCTGCCGCTGGGGTTAAAGCGCCGAAAGCCAGTCGACATCTGCCTGAAACCTTGGATGTGGATCAGATCAACCATCTTTTATCCTTCCCCGTTGAGGATGCGCATTCGGCGCGGGATAAAGCGATGTTGGAGTTGGTGTATTCATCGGGGCTGCGTGTTTCTGAGTTAGTTTCACTAAACTTGTACGATCTTGATCTCTCCTCCGGTGAAGTGAGTGTCACGGGTAAAGGGCGAAAGATGCGGCGTTTGCCGGTGGGCTCGGTGGCAGTATCGGCCCTTAGGCATTGGCTTAAGTACCGCATCATGTGGGATCAGCACGGTGAGGATGCACTGTTTTTGTCACAGCACGGTCAGCGTTTAAGCGTACGTGCGGTTCAACAGCGTTTTGATCATTGGGCAAAAAAAATGCACACTCAGGGCAAGGTGTACCCGCACAGGCTGCGTCACAGTTTTGCCAGTCATGTGCTGGAATCCAGTCAAGATTTACGGGCCGTGCAGGAACTGCTAGGCCACGAAGACATCTCAACCACACAGATCTACACCCATTTAGACTTCCAGCATTTAATGGATGTCTATGAAAAAGCACATCCAAGAGCACGGAAGAAAGATGATTAAATGCATAACCTTTGACCTTGATGACACCCTTTGGGCAGTAGACCCCGTGGTATCGGCGGCCAACCAAACCTTGTACGATTGGTTAGCGCAGAATGCGCCCTTGTTTGTCAGTGCGTATCAGGTATCCGACTTTATGGGGCAGCTCAAGGAGCGCGTGCTTAAAGTACAACCTGAGATCGCCCACAGTGTGACCCAGATTCGCCTAGCAGTATTGGAAGAGGGCTTAACCTCGGTAGGCTACTCACAAGCCGATGCCAAAGCGCTTGCTGAAAGTGGTTTTCAGGTGTTTTTAGAAGCACGCCAGCAAGTGACGTTTTTTGAACATGCGTTGGCCATGCTTGATGAGCTAAAAGCCAAAGGGTATCAATTAGGGGCGATCAGTAACGGTAACGCTAAGATTGAGTTCACAGGCCTGTCCCATTGCATGGACTTTCAGTTAAACGCCGATGAGGCGGGTGTTGAAAAGCCGCATCCGGACATCTTCTATCAAGTGCTGGAGAGCCAAAAACTGCGTCCTGAACAAGTGATCCACATTGGTGATAACCCAGTAGCGGATGTTCAGGGTGCGAACGATGCAGGCCTTTGGAGCATCTGGGTGAATTTAAAAGGCGAGGAGTGGACTCACGGTCATAAGCCCTCTCAGGAAGTGCGCTGTTTAACTGAAATCCCATCTGCCATAGAGCTGATTGAGCAGCAAAAGCGCGCTCAGCTTTAAGTTACACATCCCACTCTAGAAACGCTTCCAGCACATCGTTTAGGAAGCGTTGACCTAAGGGCGTGGTTTGAAGGCGATCTTCAACCATCAGCCCTTTCGCGTGTAATTGATTGAGCAAAGGCTGGATCGTATTCATATCCAGTCCCGTCCGAGCGGTGTATAAATCGCGCTCAACACCGTCTATTAGCCGTAGCGCGTTCATCATAAACTCAAACGGACGATCCTCGTGCTCAATGTTGTTTTGACCGCCAATAGGGTCGATGGCATTGAGGTAGGCTTTTGGGGAGCGTTGTTTCCAGCGGCGTATAATTTGACCATCGTCCATGGTGATCTTCCCGTGCGCGCCTGCACCCACGCCGATGTAATCGCCAAAACGCCAATAGTTAATATTGTGCTTAGCCCGGCTTGCTGAGCGTTTCGCATAAGCCGAGACTTCGTATTGAGTAAAGCCCGCGATGTTTAAGCGATCATGTCCTGCTTGTTGAATGGCCCATAAAGACTCATCTTCCGGAATCACAGGTGGCTTTGCAAAGAACTCCGTATTGGGCTCGATGGTCAGTTGGTACCAAGAAAGATGATCGGGGCCTAGCGCCAGCGCAATCTCTAAATCGGATAACGCTTGTTCAGGTGTTTGGTTGGGTAAGCCATGCATCAAATCGATGTTTAATCGATCAAACCCTAACGCTTTAGCGCACTCAATGGCGGTTTGTGCTTCTTCTCCTGAGTGGATGCGCCCAAGCTTTTCCAAATGCGTTTTATCAAAGCTCTGTACGCCAACCGATAAGCGATTCACACCTGCCGCCCGAAAACCTGCAAATTTTGCTTGCTCAAACGTGCCGGGGTTGGCTTCCATTGTAATCTCGATATCATCCACGAAGGGGATCAATCGATTCGCACCCTCCAAAACTTCTCCAATGGCGTTTGGGGAAAATAAACTGGGAGTGCCGCCGCCAATAAAGATCGTCTCTAGAGGGCGGCCGTGTGCGGCCAATGCTTCACATTCAAGGTCACGAAGCACGGCTTTGACGTACGCCTCCTCCGGAATCTCATCGCGCACGGCGTGCGAGTTAAAGTCACAATAAGGGCACTTTTTAACACACCACGGAATGTGGACGTACAGCGAGAGCGGCGGAAGTGAGTTCATGGATGCGTTTTAACCAAGGTAGTTTTTGATCTGTTCCATGAACTGTTTTACCGCCTGTCCTCGGTGGCTAATAGCGTGCTTATCTTGAGGTGATAGCTCTGCGGCCGAACATGCCTTCTCTTCGATATAGAAAAGAGGGTCGTAGCCAAAGCCCTGTTCACCACGAGGTTCCGTAAGGATACGGCCTTCAAGTGTGCCTTGGCAGATCAGAGGCATCGGATCTTTTGCATGGCGCATGTAAACCAATACGCAGCGGTAACGTGCCGTGCGTTGTGCGTCTGGCACCGCTTTCAGGGCATCCAATAACTTTGCGTTATTGGCTTGATCCCCCTTGCCGCCAGAATAGCGCGCCGAATAGATACCGGGTGCGCCATCTAAAGCGTCCACTTCTAGTCCTGAATCATCAGACAGCGCTGGTAATCCGGTTACATCGCACGCATGGCGGGCTTTTAAAATAGCGTTCTCGACAAAGGTGAGACCCGTTTCCTCGGCATCGCTGACGTTGAGCTGCGCCTGTGGGATCACGCTGATCTGCATCGGCGCGAAGATCTCACTAAACTCTTTTAACTTACCAGCATTGCCGCTGGCTAATACAATTTTATCCGTCATGGTCATGCCTAGTCGGTGAAAAAGGTTTGCTTAAAACGAAGCGGAATCGCTGCTTTATTTGGATCGGGCTGCACCGTCAAATCAAACGAGAGCTCTTCCTCGTTAGCAAAAGTAAATTCGCTTAGGTAATACTGAGCGCTGCCCTCTTTAATCGAGGTAAAGCGCAGTGCCTGAACCTGACCTAGCCGGTTGCGCGCCTCGCCTTGAATCAAGGCAGTAGAGGGCGTTGTTGGCTTTCCGCTTTCGTTGTTAAACACAGCTATGTTCAAAAGCGCCGAGTATTTACTGCGCACAATGCCATTTTCCTGAGCCGATTGTGGGGCAATGGCGGTGCTATTAAAGGCATTGTAATGCACGGTGTAGTGTTCGGTTTCAATGGTTTGCTCGGCATACGCTGTGTTCGCCAATGCCCAAGCGTTTGCTGCCAACACCAAAAGTCCGCTTAAAAACGTCCGTCGATTCATTGCTCCATCCCTAGTGATTTAACGAGTAATCCGGTAAATAGCGATCTCGCCCAGCATGTTGGGCCAAAGGTGATTCCACCAACGGTCCCTGTGCTCGTTATCCACAACCGTACGATTCAAAATTCGGATGTTGCGCTCGTAGCACAGGTTTTCAAAATCCTTAAAGGTACAAAAGTGGATGTTCGGCGTGTTGTACCAGGTGTAGGGCAAAAACTTAGAGACCGGCATTTGACCACGAAACGCGAGATAAAAGCGCGCGCGCCAGTGACCAAAGTTAGGGAAGGTAACAATGCCCTCTTTACCGATGCGCAGCATCTCTTCAACGATCAGATCCGGATGGGTCATGATCTGGAGTGCTTGGGTCATCACCACCGAATCAAAGCTGTTGTCTTTGATGCTGGCCAAGCCTTCATCAATGTCTTTTTCAATCACGTTTACACCCCGACTAATGCACTGTGTGATGTTGTTGTGATCGATCTCAAGCCCATAGCCTTGTACCTGATTTTGATGAATCAGGTGCTCTAGTAATTCACCATCGCCACAGCCTAAGTCCAGCACGCGGGTATTGGGTTTAATCCACTCACGGATGATGTCCAGATCAGCTCGCATGGTGTGTCTCCTTGGAGGTCGGTGCCGGAATATCAAGTGCCACACGGCTCATATAGGCTTTGAAGATTTCCATATAACGAGGGATTGGCAATAAAAACGCATCGTGTCCTTGAGGCGCATCGACCTCGGCATAGCTGACCTCTTTACCGGCTTCGACCAAGGCGTCCAGAATCTCTCGTGAGCGCTCCGGCGAGAAACGCCAGTCGGTTGTAAACGACACCAGCAAAAAACGGGACTGAGCCTTCGATAAAGCTTTGGCCAAATCGTGTTGATGATCGGCTGCAGGGTCAAAGTAATCCAAAGCCTTGGTCATCAACAGATAGGTATTGGCATCAAAGGCGGTGGAAAAACGCTCGCCTTGGTACTGCAAGTAAGACTCCACCTCAAACTGGGGGTTAAAGTCGAACATCAGCTTACCGGTCTTCATTTCACGGCCAAACTTTTCACGCATGCCATCATCGGACAGATAGGTGATGTGGCCCACCATACGTGCCAGCATCAAGCCTGTGCGCGGCAGGTCATTGTGATCGGTATACCGGCCTTGATGAAACCCCGGGTCTTTAGAGATGGCTTGGCGCGCTACCTCGTTAAAGGCGATGTTTTGTGCAGAGAGCTTGGCCGCCGAAGCGATCACGATGCAGTGGCGTAAGCGCTCAGGGTAGGAGATCGACCATTGCAGCGCTTGCATGCCACCAAGGCTACCGCCAATGATGGCGGCCCATTGTTGAATCCCTAAACGATCCGCCAAGCGGGCTTGGCTTTCCACCCAATCGGGTACCGTCATTAACGGAAAATCAGGCCCAAACGGTTTGCCAGTGTTGGGGTCGATCTGATTGGGGCCGCTGGAACCATGACAGCCGCCAAGGTTATTTAGGGCAACAACAAAGAACCGATCTGTATCGATCGCTTTGCCAGGGCCGATGGCACTGTCCCACCAACCAGGCTTACTCTCACCTTCATGAAAGCCTGCCGCATGGTGATGGCCAGATAGGGCGTGGCAAATCAAAATCGCATTGGAGGCATCCGAATTTAAGGTGCCGTAGGTTTCGACCATCAAGCGGTATTGGTTCAACGTGCGGCCGCACGCAAGCTCTAATGGGTCGTCAAAATCAAAAGCCTGTGGCGTTACTAAGCCAACAGAATCGTCTGGGTAAGTGTGTGACATCTCACGCTCCTAAAAAGAAAAAAGAACAACGGAGTTAAACGTGAGCGTCACATCTCGTAGAACAGGAGTTCGCACCGATGCAAAAGTAGATCAAGCTGCAGTCGATTAAGTGCGTTCAAGGTTGAATGGCTCCGAAAACTAAGCGGTTTGTATCGTATTTATCCTGCGCTATTCAATCAAAGAAGCAGCGTTTGTGGAAGCACGTATACTTCAATTAACTGAATGCTCAAGAAAATAAAGATCGGCGACAGATCCAAACCGGCAATGGGCGGGATAATGCGCTGGAAAAGCCCAAATACGGGAGCGGTCAGTTGCTGAATCAACTGTGGCGCAGGGTGATAGCTGCCTGGGGCCACCCAGCTGATGATCACAGAACCAATCACGGCAAAAAAGTAGATCTGCAGAATGATCTTAACCAAAATGACGACGCTTTGGATCAAGATTAAGCCGATGGCTTGCTGCAAAGGGTATCCGCTGATCGCAATCAGAGCGGTGAGCAGTAGGGCGGTTAAAATCCAACCCAGCACCAAAGGGGATATATCCAAACGGCCGACTTTAGGCAGCATCTTTTGAAAGGGCGTTAACAGCGGCTGAGAGATTTTAACCACACTTTGCGAGATAGGGTTGTAGTAATCAGCACCGGACAGTTGCAGTAAAAAGCGCAGCACAACCACGCTGATGTACATAAGGCCAAGGGTACTGATAAGAAACAAAATAGGGTTCGCACTCATAGGAAATCAGCTCTTTGTGATGATTGAACGCAGTATAGAATCTTTAAAAACGCGAGTGAACCGACTTGCCTTACGGATAAGCCGGTTTCGCGGTGGCTTACTTGCCCAATAGCTCAGACAACTCAACGGAGCGATCGGCACACGCTTTCATCGCTTTTTCGACCAAACCTTCTAACTGATTGGCTTGGAAAGACAAGATCGCTTGTTCGGTGGTGCCTTTTGGCGAGGTCACACGACGGCGCAGCTCGTCCGGCTCGACATCACTTTGCATGGCCATCTCGGCGGCACCGCGCGCTGTTTGCAAGGTCAGCTGCTTCGCGACATCGGCCGGTAAGCCTTGCTCAATGCCCGCTTTGATCATCGATTCCATAAACAGGAAGTAGTAAGCAGGACCAGAGCCCGATACCGCTGTGATGGCGTGAAGTAACTCTTCCTCTTCAACCCACATCGCAAGGCCAACGGCCGCCAGTGCGGCTTCAGCGCTCTCTTTTTGCGCCGCCGATACGTTTGCGTTGGCGTACAGGCCGCTCGCACCCATGCCCACTAAAGCTGGCGTGTTAGGCATGCAGCGTACGATGGCCTGATCACCACCGGCCCACGTATCGATGCTTTCGGAGCTGATGCCCGCTGCGACTGAGACAATCAGCTTATCGCGATTGGTAAAGCTTGGGGCCAAAGGTTGTACTACGTCTTTCAGAATTTGAGGCTTAACCGCCAGAATGATCACATCACAGGCGTTGATCGCGGCTTCGTTGTTGTCGGTAACGTTCACCCCTTGGGCTTTTAGGTCATCTAAACGGCTGATTTCAGGTTCAGAGGCCCAAATATTGGAAGCGGGAACCCCTTTTTGCAGCAGGCCACCTAAAATAGCGCGGGCCATGTTACCGGCACCGATGAAGGCAATCTTGGTTGAACTCACGTTTACTCCTTATCAATCGACATCGCAATAGCGATCAAAAACAGTTATGGGGCATCCGGTTTCGGCGGTCGAGGGCCAAACAGTGCAGTACCAATGCGCACCATGGTAGCACCTTCTTGAATTGCGATCTCCATATCATCGGACATCCCCATCGATAGAGTGTCTATAGAAGGGTGCAGCGCTTTGCAGCGGGTAAACAGCTGAGCCATCTCATGAAGTGCGAGATGTTGTTCGGACGTATCCTGAGTGGCTTTGGGGATTGCCATTAAGCCGCGCAGCGTGATTTTGGGCAGCGTGGCGATCTGATTCAGCAGCTCTTCAGCTTCTTCGGGTAAACATCCTGACTTGGTTTCTTCGCGGCTGATGTTGACCTGCACACAGATGTTTAACGCCTCATGCTCATCTGGGCGTTGATCATTTAAGCGCTTAGCAATTTTGAAGCGATCGACACTGTGTACCCAGTCGAATTGCTCGGCAATAGGGCGGGTCTTATTGGATTGAATCGGGCCGATGAAGTGCCACCCAATGGCCAAATGTCCCAGCGCGTCCTGTTTATCGAGCGCCTCTTGAAGGTAGTTTTCGCCGAAGGCGCGCTGCCCTAGCTGGTAGAGGGTTTCGAGTTCATCGCTTTTGCGGGTTTTACTCACCGCCAATAAGTGAACTGATGATGGTGTGCGTCCGGCGGCTTTTTCAGCATTTTGGATCTGCTGGGTAATGCGTTGGTAGTTCTCTGCTATGCTTGTTGTCATATGCTCATGTAGTCACGGGAACTTTCTGGTTTAATAACCCATTCGCATGGGCCGCTCTTTATTGTGAAGTAACCCAAGAGAATTAGTAAGCCCCTATTTAGGTACAGTATGGATATCACGGAACTCCTTTCGTTTACGGTTCAGCAAGGCGCGTCGGATCTACACATCACAGCCGGTATGCCTCCTCTTATTCGAGTCGATGGTGATGTGCGTCGTATTAAGCTCCCTGAGCTTGAGCACAAGCAAGTTCAATCCTTGATTTACGACATCATGAACGATAAAACCCGCAAACAGTATGAAGATACGTTTGAGGCGGACTTCTCGTTCGAGGTGCCAGGGCTTGCCCGTTTTCGTGTGAACGCCTTTAACCAAAACCGCGGTGCGGCCGCTGTGTTTCGTACCATCCCAAGTAAAGTCCTAACCATGGATGACTTGGGCATGGGCAAGGTGTTTCAAGACCTGTCCATGCAAGCGCGTGGCTTAGTGCTGGTCACCGGCCCAACAGGTTCGGGTAAAAGTACCACGCTTGCCGCGATGATCGACTATGTGAACGATCAGCGCGCTGACCATATCCTCACCATCGAAGACCCGATCGAATTTGTTCACGAGAGCAAAAAGTCGCTGGTCAACCAGCGTGAAGTGCACCGTGATACGCAAAGCTTCTCGAACGCGCTGCGCTCGGCGCTGCGTGAAGACCCGGATGTGATATTGGTCGGTGAGATGCGTGACCTTGAAACCATCCGTTTGGCGCTGACCGCGGCCGAAACGGGTCACTTAGTGTTTGGTACCTTGCACACCACCTCGGCAGCCAAAACCATCGACCGTATCATCGACGTATTTCCTGCCGCGGAAAAAGATATGGTACGCTCCATGCTTTCCGAATCGTTACAAGGGGTTATCTCGCAAACCCTGCTTAAGAAAGCCAGCGGCGGCCGCGTAGCGGCACACGAAATCATGGTGGGTACACCGGCCATTCGTAACTTGATTCGTGAAGACAAAGTAGCGCAGATGTATTCATCCATTCAAACGGGCGCTGCATTTGGTATGAAAACCTTGGATCAGTCCCTGACGGAGCTGGTCCAGAAAGGGCTTATTTCGCGTGAGACCGCGCGTGAAAAAGCCAAGAACCCGCAAGCGTTTTAATTTTGCAGTCGGCGGCTCCAAGGGTGTGAGCCGCTTTTAAAGATCAATATCAGGAGTGTTTCAGAGTGGAGTTTACTCAGCTGTTGAAAGTGATGATTGAGCGTGGCGCGTCAGACTTGTTTGTCTCCGCCGGTGCTCGTCCCAGTATTAAGGTAGATGGTGCTGTTAAGCCACTGACCAAGGAACCACTGAAACCCTCTCAAGCGCGTTCGCTCGTGTATGCGACCATGAACGATAAGCAGATCTCAGAGTACGAGTCGACGCACGAATGTAACTTTGCGATCAGTGCACCGGGCCTTGGGCGCTTTCGTGTATCCGCGTTTGTGCAGCGTAATACCCCTGGCATGGTGTTACGTCGAATCAACACCTACATCCCAAGCTTCGAAGAGTTAAACTTGCCGTCGGTCATGAAAGATCTGTCCATGACCAAGCGCGGTTTGATTCTGTTTGTCGGTGGTACCTCGACCGGTAAATCGACCTCGTTGGCGTCGATGATTGACTACCGTAACCGCCACAGTCGTGGTCACATTATCACCATTGAAGACCCGATTGAGTACATCCACGAGCACAAAGAGAGCATCGTTACTCAGCGTGAAGTGGGGCTTGATACAGATTCGTTCGAGATCGCCTTGCGTAATACGCTTCGCCAAGCGCCGGATGTGATTTTGATGGGTGAGATTCGTACTCGCGAGTTGATGAAGTACGGTTTGTCATTCGCCGAAACCGGTCACTTGTGTATGGCGACGCTTCACGCCAACAACGCCAACCAAGCGTTGGACCGTATCATCAGCTTCTTCCCGCCAGAGCATCACGATCAGGTGTGGATGGAGTTGTCGCTGAACTTAAAAGCGATTGTGGCTCAGCAGCTGTTGCCAACCAAAGATGGCAAAGGCCGTCGTGCGGCGATCGAGGTGATGATTTGTACACCATTGATCCAAGACTTGATCCGTAAGGGTGAAGTACACGAGATCAAAGATGTGATGAAAAAATCCAATAACCTTGGGATGCAGACCTTCGACCAAGCTCTGTTCGAACTCTACAAAGAGGGCGCGATCAGCTACGACAACGCCTTGGCGCACGCGGATTCGGCCAACGACCTTCGCTTGATGATCAAGTTGAACGCCGATACCAACCCAGACTTGACCACATTGTCCGAGGCGGAAAACGATTCGTTATTCCTGCAAGAAGACGGCGATTATCTGAACCTGTCGGACGATTTTGAAAATCGTAAATTCTGATCAGGACGATACGCAATAAAAAAAGCGCACTGTTGAGTGCGCTTTTTTTTATGGGCCAAGAAAGCCCAAAGTGTTCAATCACACCGCTTGGTAAACCAGCTCACCCTTCACTAAGGTGTGGGTTACTTTGCCTTTAAGTGTCATGTTCATGAACGGAGTGTTTTTACCGGCGCTGACGCAATTTTCTTCGGTCAGCTCCCAAGTTTGTTTCGGATCAAACACGCAGACATCGGCAATCGCACCGACCTCTAGCGACCCACGGTTGATGTCCAAGATGGACGCCGGCGCGGCGGTCAGCTTCTCGATCAATTGGTTCAGGGAGAGTAACTCCTGATCCACAAGCATTAATCCAAGTGGCAGCAAGGTCTCAAGGCCCGAAATACCTGGCTCAGTCGAGGCAAACGGTGCTTGTTTTGCGGCCGGGTCGTGCGGCTGGTGGTCTGAACAGATTGCTTGAATACCATCAGTCACCAGTGCGTGACGAAGGCCAGCACGGTCCAGTTGGCTGCGAAGTGGTGGCATAACGTGGAACAAGCTGTTAAAGCCGTTCACGTTCTCATCTGTTAGGAAGAGATGATGGATCGCTACGTCGGCGGTCACGTTTAAGCCGCGCTTACGCGCCTCAATCACCATGCGAGCCGATTGCTCACACGAAAGCTGACCAAAGTGCGCTCGCACGCCGGTTTGCTCAACCAGCAGTAAGCAGCGGGACACTTCAATCGTTTCAGCGGTTTCGGGAATACCGTTTAAGCCAAGGCGAGTGCAGGTTGTGTCATCGTGCATACAGCCATTAGCGGTCAGAGCGCGATCCTGTGGATTAAAGACCACCAGGAAGTCATAGGTAGCGGCGTACTCTAAGCAGCGAAGCAGTACCAGAGAGTTATCCACTTGCTCGCGTGCATTACTGAACGCCACACAACCTGAGCGGTTCAGCGTGTGCATTG
Organism: Neptunomonas sp. ABH4_499; assembly: GCF_056160565.1. Taxonomy (NCBI): domain Bacteria; kingdom Pseudomonadati; phylum Pseudomonadota; class Gammaproteobacteria; order Oceanospirillales; family Oceanospirillaceae; genus Neptunomonas; species Neptunomonas sp. ABH4_499. The sequence continues at coordinate 130,669 of NZ_JBSWXK010000007.1, forward strand.
GCGAGAGCTGTTCACCGCGGAGTCCCTGTGTCAAAGCCCCAACCGGCAGAATATTCGCAAGTCCTGCTTTTTCAGCGCGGTCTATGATCAGCTCGGTCACGGCGGCCGAATCGATGACTGGGCTTGTGTTCGGTGGGCACACTAGGGTGGTGATGCCACTGGCCACTGCTGCAGCGGATTCTGAGGCGATAGTAGCTTTGTGGGTTTTGCCAGGCTCACGAAGGTGAGCGCTCATGTCGATCATACCCGGCATCACTACTTGGCCTTGCGCATTGATGGTGCGCTTGGCTTCAAAGCCTTCCGGGGCTGAGTCGATGCCGACCACGGTGCCTTGGTTGATGTACAGATCGCAGACTTGATCGATCTCGTTTTTTGGGTCAATCAGGCGGCCTTGAGAAATTACTAACATGATGAATTACGCCTCCTGCTGACGATTTTTTTCAGCGGTTTGACCGCTCATGGACATCGACATAACGGCCATACGGACCGCTAAACCATTGGTTACCTGATTCAGAATCAAGGAGCGCGGGCCATCGGCTACGACCGACTCAATCTCAACCCCGCGGTTGATCGGCCCCGGGTGCATCACAACCGCATCGGGTTTTGCGATGGCCAGCTTATCGGTGGTTAAGCCGTACAGACGGTAAAATTCCGACTCGCTCGGCAAAAGGGCGCTTTGCATACGCTCTTTTTGCAGACGCAGCATGATCACGACATCCACATCTTTTAGGCCTTGCTTCATATCGGTAAAGACACGTACGCCCAGCATCTCGATGTGTTTTGGTAACAGCGTTGTTGGGGCAATCACGCGCACTTCGGTGACCCCGAGTGTTTGCAACGCATGGATCTGGGAACGGGCCACACGTGAGTGCAAAATATCGCCAACGATAGCCACCGTTAAAGGCTCAAACGCGCCTTTTTGACGGCGAATGGTCAGCATGTCGAGCATCGCTTGCGTTGGGTGCGCGTGACGACCATCGCCTGCGTTAATCACGGCCACATTCGGTGTGACGTGCTCGGCGATAAAATGCGCTGCACCACTGTCGGAGTGACGCACAACAAACATATCCGCCTGCATCGCTTCGAGCGTTTGTAAGGTGTCTTTAAGGGTTTCACCTTTGGAGGTGGACGATGTGCTGATGTTTAGGTTCAACACATCCGCCGATAGGCGCTTAGCGGCCAGCTCGAACGTACTGAGCGTGCGAGTACTGGCTTCAAAGAACAGGTTAGCCACCGTTTTACCGCGCAGCAGTGGGACTTTCTTAACCTGTTGCTCGCTCATATCAACGAAGGAATCAGCCGTATCGAGAATCTCTGTGAGCAGGGCTTTGCTCATGCCTTCTACGGTGATGAAGTGTTTCAGTTGGCCCTCTTGGGTCAGCTGAACACTGTAGGAATCTTTTAACTCAAACATGGGGGAGATCCGCCTTAGCTCAACGGTTTTTGTCGGATTTCAAGTTCTAATGGCTCTGGGCCGGTCAGCTTAACCTGCTGGTTGGGGCCTAACGACAGCGTCCCACCACAAACGTCCGCTTGGATGGGTAACTCGCGACGTTGCAGATCCAACAAGTTGACCAAAATCACCGAGGATGGACGACCGTAGTCAAACAGCTCGTTTAATGCCGCGCGAATGGTTCGACCGCTCATGATCACATCATCGACCAAAATGATATCGCGTCCCTCTGTCGATACGGGCAGCTGAGAGGCCTGTACCGATGGGTTTAAACCGATTTGGGAGAAGTCATCGCGGTAAAAGGAGATATCCAATGTACCCATTTGCGCTTCGATGCCCAGCGCTGTTTTTAAGCGCTCTGCAATCCAGACGCCGCCGGTGCGGATACCGATGATATAAGGATCTTGAATTTCACGATGGGTCAGTAATGCGCTGAGCTCTTTGCTCATCTTTTCGAGAAGCGAATCAACGTTGAGGGTGCCCGAGATCATACAGATCCTCCAAACGGGTATGGCTGGGAATACGCTCTTCGCTGTGGATGAATCGATCAAAAATGATCTGGGCCGCTAAACCATCGACAGACTCTTTGCGGAAGTTGCTGCTGCCGCCTCGGTCAAAGTGAATCTCTTTGGCTTCGGAGGTGGATAAACGTTCATCCACCAGATAACAGGGTTTTTGAAAGCGGTCCTGCAAGCGGTTGGCAAACTTGCGGGCGCGCCGCGACATCTCACTGACGGTGCCGTCCATATTCAGAGGGACACCCACCACCAGAAGGTCGGGTTGCCATTCGGCAATCAGGGAATCAAAGAATGACCAATCCGGTTTGCCGTCTTTGGCGGGGATCGGCTCTAGGGCCGTCGAAGTTCCGATAAAGGTCTGGCCAATCGCAACCCCGATTCTACGGGTACCAAAGTCGATGGCCAACACAGATTGGCTGGTAGAGGTCATTCTGTTTCAATTTATGCATGGCCGCTGTGCGCGGTCAGCTGGTTAAGTTTGATGCCCAAAAGGCCTGCCGCTGCCTGCATGCGCTCATCCACAGGCATGTCGAACAGTATATCGGAATTTGCCGGGCAGCTTAACCAAACGTTATCACTAATTTCCTTTTCCAGTTGACCTGGGCCCCATCCAGCGTACCCCAGAGCAATCATGCCTTGGAAATCATCGTGATGGGTAATCGACTCTAGAATATCCAGAGAGGTGGTCAGTTGGATCTCTTCGGTGATTTTATAGGTTTGCACCCAAGGGTCGTTGCGGTAAGGGCGATGGAGAACAAAGCCTCGATCATCCTGCACAGGACCGCCTGCGAAGATAGAGGTATCTAATGCTTTCTGACCCGAATCCAGTTCCAGGTGGTTCAGCATCTGACCGAGCTTCATCCCGATCGGTTTATTAATCACCAATCCCATGGCGCCGTAATCGCTGTGATCACATAAATAGATGATGGTTTTTGCAAAATCATCACTATCCATGTGAGGCATCGAGATCAAAAAATGATCTCTCAAAAAGTGTTTGGATTGGCTCATAATTTTCTCTGTACAAACAAACAATTGACTTAAGTAGGTTTAGTACAGGCGTGTGTTTTTCTCAAACTTCCACGTGCGAATAATTTCTAAAACGTCTGTTTTACGGCGCATTTCTGGTGTGAAGGGTTGGAAGGGGGCAGCTAATCGAACGATCCGGATCGCAGCATCATCGAGCACTTTGTGCCCCGATGATTGCAAGATCTCGACACTTTGTAGTCGTCCGTCCGGTAAAATCATCACCGCTAAACGAAGTGTCCCAAAAACGCCACGCTTTCTGGCTTCCTCTGGGTAGTTCATATTACCGATCTGCTCGATGCGGTTTCGCCAGTTATTCAAGTACACCGCATCGTCGTAGGCCGTGGTCGAGGCCGATGTCAAAGTGCGAACTTTGGGGCGCTTTGCGACGGCTTGTTGCTCTAGGCGGATCTCGGCTTGTAAGTTGGCTAAATCCAACGAGCGCGCTAACAGTGAAGTCGACTGCCCCGAGGTGCTGGCGGCTTTTGGTTCCGGTTTTGGCGTCTGCTTTTGAGCGGTTTTTGTCTCATTTTTTGCGTTGGAGGCCACCATCGGCTTTTGCTCGATCGCTTTTTTCGTATTGTTAGCGGGCTTGTCAGAGGTTTGTTCGGTGCTCGGGGTTGGGTTTACCTCTGGCGTCACTTGAGGCGGTGCCGGCGTTTTAAGAGCCGACTGCTCGCGGATGCGATCGTCCTCGAACGTGGATTGCTGATTAGTAGACACCACATGGGCCTCATCAGCGCTGCCGCTGCCGGCTTGGTTCGCTTGAGCGAGAAAGTCCGCATCCGGGTTGGGCTTTGAAATCGGGTGTTGGGCGAGCGTGATCTCCATGGTGATGTCGGGCGAGCGCTTGGGCAGATCAACAAAGGTGATGCCTAAGATAATCGCCGCATGCAGCGCAGTGGCCAAAAACAGCACAAAGCTAAATCGATCTAACGTCGAAACGGCAGAGTTTTGGGACTCTTCGACAAACACGCTCACATCAATCTTCCTATGCGCTTTTCACTCGGGCGTAGGTTGCCTCGATGGCTTCCATCAATTGCATACCGATGTCCAGACCAAACTGGTTGTCGAGCTCGCGCACGCAGGTTGGGCTGGTAACGTTGATTTCGGTTAGGTAGTCACCAATGACATCCAACCCAACAAACAAGAGGCCCTTTTCGCGCAGAGTAGGGGCCACTTGCTCAACAATCCAACGATCACGGTCGGTTAATGGGCGGCCTTCACCGCGTCCGCCAGCGGCTAGGTTGCCGCGGGTTTCACCGCCGGTTGGAATGCGCGCTAAGGCATAATCCACAGGTGTACCGTCAATCACTAAAATGCGTTTGTCGCCATCGGTAATCTCGGGGATAAACTTCTGCACCATCACGGTTTCTTGGCCAAAGCGCGTTACCGTCTCGATGATCACCCCAAGGTTAAGGCCATCTTCTTTTACGCGAAAAATGGAGCTGCCGCCCATGCCATCCAAGGGTTTAATGATGATGTCGCCGTGTTCTTTATGGAATTCTCGGATGCGCGTCGCATCGCGCGTGACCAGCACCGGCGGACAACACTCTGGAAAATGCGTTGCAAAGAGTTTTTCGTTGCAGTCACGCAAGCTTTGCGGCTTGTTCACCACCAAAACACCGGCATCTTCGGCTTGTTGGAGTAGGTGCGTGGTGTAGATAAATTCGTTATCAAATGGCGGGTCTTTGCGCATCAAGATCACATCGAGATCCGTGATCGGGCAGACGGAATAATCACCGCGTTCAAACCACTTCTCTGGATTCATATCAACGCTAAGCGGTGCCATATTGGCGTGTACAACGCCGTCGCGACTGAAGAGGTCGGTTTGTTCCATGTACCAGAGCGACCAGCCTTTTCGCTGTGCGGCCCACAGCATGGCCAGGGAGCTGTCTTTTTTGAAGTTGATCTCATCAATTGGGTCCATGATGATGCCGACTTTAAGACTCATAATTGTTCCTCTTCGCTCTGGATGGCAAGGTCATATTGCCAGAATGGGTGCGCGGATTGCGCTGCAAAGTGTAATGGATTCAGACGTTTTGGCCTAGCAGCTTGGCTTAGGCAAAGTCACCCCACAGGTATTGAAGGATGGATAAGGCCGCAACTGGTGCGGTTTCGGTACGAAACACTCGAGGGCCGAACGCCACGGGTTGAAAACCCTGTTGCTGCGCCAGTTCAACTTCGGCCTCGGTCAGCCCGCCTTCTGGACCTATCAACAACGCCACGGACTTGGGTTGATCAAAATCCGCCAATGGCTTGGCACTGTGGTGGTGAAGCACCAGTTTAAGATCCGCCTCAACGCTTGTGATCCATTCCTCCAAGGAGGAGACCGGATGAATGACCGGAAGTTCGTTTCTGAGGGATTGCTCACACGCGCTGATGGCCACCTGTTGCCAATGGCGAAGACGCTTATCTTGACGATCTTCCTTTAAACGGACTTCGGAGCGCTCGGTGGTTAACGGCGTCATCTCGGACATACCCGTTTCGGTGGCTTTTTGCACCGCGTAATCCATACGCTCGCCGCGGGACAGCGCTTGGCCGATGTGCACCTGCAAAGGGCTTGCGCGGCTAATGTCGGTTTGTGACTTGACCGTTACCGTGGCACTGCGCTTTTCGACTTGGGTGAGCTCGCACTCAAACTCGCTACCGGAGCCGTTAAACAAAATCAAGGTATCGCCAACGCGCATCCGAAGCACTCGGGCAACGTGTTGAGTGACCTCATCGCTGAGACCCCATGATTGGTTGGGGATCAGTTCGGCTGATTCAAAAAAACGAGGAATGCGCATCCGTTAAAGCTCTGTGTCGCTGACTATAATCAGCGGACATTATGCCATTGGATGCTAAAGAGAGTAAGCAGTGGATGAGGACTCACCCACTGCAATCGAAAGCTGGGTATTAGATGCCCGCGTCCGCTTTGAGCGCTTCGATTTTATCGGTGCGCTCCCATGTGAAGGTCGTGAAGGTGTCATCACCCACGGTGATCTCTTCTGGGGTACGACCAAAGTGGCCGTAGGCTGCTGTACGACGGTACATTGGGTGCAGCAGGTCCAGCATGCGAGTGATCGCATTTGGACGCAGATCAAAGTGACGACGTACCAGCTCAACGATCTTCTCGTCGGAGATTTTGCCTGTACCGAACGTGTTGATCGACACCGAAGTCGGTTCCGCTACACCAATCGCGTAAGACACTTGGATCTCACAACGATCCGCAAGGCCCGCAGCAACGATGTTCTTCGCAACGTAACGACCAGCGTACGCAGCAGAACGGTCTACTTTGGATGGGTCTTTACCCGAGAAAGCACCGCCACCGTGACGAGCCATGCCGCCGTAAGTATCAACGATGATCTTACGACCGGTCAGACCGCAGTCACCCACAGGGCCACCGATCACGAAGTTGCCGGTTGGGTTGATGTGGAACTTGGTGTCTTTGGTCAGCCACTCCGCCGGGATCACTTGCTTGATGATCAACTCCATAACCGCTTCGCGAAGATCGACCTGAGTGACATCTGGGTTGTGCTGAGTCGACAGAACGATGGCATCAACACCAACAGGCTTGCCGTTTTCGTAACGGAACGTCACCTGGGATTTCGCGTCTGGGCGCAACCATGGCAGTAAGCCGTTTTTACGGACTTCGGCTTGGCGCTCAACCAAACGGTGCGAGTAAGTGATCGGTGCTGGCATCAGAACGTCTGTTTCGTTGGATGCGTAACCAAACATCAGGCCTTGGTCGCCTGCGCCTTGATCTTCAGGCTTAGAGCGATCAACGCCTTGAGCGATGTCGACAGACTGTTTACCGATGATGTTGATCACACCACAGGTTTCGCCGTCGTAACCCACTTCAGACGAGGTGTAACCGATGTCACAGATAACGTTACGAACCAGATCTTCCAGGTCAATCCATGCAGAGGTTGAGATCTCACCCGAAACAATCGCAACACCGGTTTTAACCAATGTTTCACACGCTACACGCGCGTATTTGTCTTCGCTGATGATCGCATCCAGTACGGCATCGGAAATCTGATCGGCGATTTTATCCGGATGGCCTTCAGATACGGACTCGGACGTGAAAATGCTGTATTCGCTCATCGACTGTGTGTTTCCTCATGTTACAAAAGGGGCAGAGGCTGGGCTCTGGCAACGAGATAAAGGCCGTATTTTAACCATCAACGAACAGTGATGCCTCTTTTTTACAGTCTTTTTTAATGAAAATTTCACGAAAGGCTATGAAATTCTCTCACTTTTTCGAGATTTCTGGTTTTTTCGTTGAAGCTCGCCGTCATCTGGGCGAAAATTACGCCCACTTTTTTGCTTCTCACTCGTCAAAAACCGGGACAATCCCAGGAGTTTATTGAATGTCTTCTCGCAGAGAACTGGCTAATGCAATTCGTGCACTGAGCATGGATGCCGTTCAAAAGGCTAAATCAGGTCACCCAGGCGCCCCAATGGGCATGGCGGACATCGCGGAAGTGCTATGGAATGATTTCATGAAGCACAACCCGACGAATCCGCAATGGTTCGACCGCGACCGTTTCATCTTGTCTAACGGCCACGGCTCAATGCTGATCTACTCTCTGCTGCATTTGACCGGTTACGATGTGTCCATCGACGATCTGAAAAGCTTCCGTCAGTTGCACGCAAAAACCGCAGGTCACCCTGAATACGGCTACTGCCCGGGTGTTGAAACCACCACGGGTCCTTTGGGTCAAGGTATCACCAACGCGGTTGGCTTTGCGGCGGCTGAAAAAGCCTTGGCGGCGCAGTTTAACCGCGATGGTCACGAGATCGTTGATCACCACACCTATGCGTTCATGGGCGATGGCTGCATGATGGAAGGCGTTTCTCACGAAGCGTGTTCACTGGCGGGTACATTGGGTCTTGGCAAGCTGATCGTATTCTGGGATGACAACGGCATCTCCATCGATGGCGAAGTGGAAGGCTGGTACACCGACGATAACGTGAAGCGTTTCGAGTCTTACAACTGGCAAGTGATCCCGGGTGTGGATGGTCACAACCCTGATCAAATTCGTGCAGCGATTGAACAAGCGCAAGCAAACACTGAGCAGCCGACGCTGATCTGCTGCAAAACCATCATCGGTTTTGGTTCTCCTAATAAAGAAGGTAAAGAAGACTGCCACGGCGCTCCTCTGGGCGATGACGAGATCGCACTGACGCGTGAGCGCTTAGGTTGGTCTCACCCTGCATTCGAAGTACCTGAAGACATTTACGCGGATTGGGATGCGAAAGAATCCGGCGTACGCGCTGAAAACGAGTGGAACGAGCGCTTTGCAGCGTACCGTGCCGCTTACCCAGAATTAGCAGATGAGTTGCTGCGTCGTATCTCTGGCGAGCTGCCAAGCGACTTCGAAGCGAAAGCGGATGCGTTTATCGCGGGCGTTGTTGAAAAAGAGGAAACCATCGCAACGCGTAAAGCGTCTCAAAATGCGCTGAACGGCTTTGGCCCGTTGCTGCCGGAATTGATGGGCGGTTCTGCCGACTTGGCAGGCTCCAACCTGACTTTGTGGTCGGGTGCTAAGGGCATCTCTAAAGATGACGCTTCTGGCAATTACATCTTCTACGGTGTGCGCGAGTTTGGTATGTCGGCGATCATGAACGGCATCGCTCTGCACGGCGGTTTCATCCCTTACGGTGCGACTTTCCTCGTCTTCATGGAATACGCACGCAATGCACTGCGCATGGCGGCTCTGATGAAGCAACGTGCGATTCATGTGTACACGCACGATTCGATTGGTCTGGGCGAAGATGGTCCAACTCACCAACCGATCGAGCAAGTGGCTAACCTGCGTACTACGCCAAACATGAGCTGCTGGCGTCCTGCCGATGCGGTTGAATCCGCTGTAGCGTGGAAACTGGCTCTGATGCGTAACGATGGCCCAACCTCGTTGATCTTCTCTCGTCAAAACTTGGCTCACCAAGCGCGTACTGCTGAGCAGATTGCGAACATTGAGCGCGGTGGTTACATTCTGCGTGATACCGATGGTCAGCCTGATGTGATCCTGATCGCGACTGGTTCCGAGTTAGACTTGGCGGTGAAATCCGCTGAAGCACTGGCGCAAGAGAACATCAAAGCGCGTGTCGTATCCATGCCAGAAACCAATCTGTTTATGGCGCAAGATGCGGATTACCGTGAATCGGTTCTGCCATCTTCTGTACGCGCTCGTGTGGCGGTTGAAGCCTTGCACGCTGACTACTGGTACAAGTTTGTTGGTCTAGACGGCGCGGTTGTGGGTATGACTACTTTTGGTGAGTCTGCACCCGCTCCGCAACTGTTTGAACACTTCGGTTTCACCGTTGAAAACGTTGTGAACACAGCGAAGTCAGTTCTGTAAGACGATGTCAGGCCTGGTTTCGGCTGGGCCTGAGTTTTACTCTCTTTAAGGCTTAGGCCTCTTTTCTGCTCAAGGTGCTTGTGCGTCAATGAGTTACAGAATTGCCATCAATGGCTATGGACGGATCGGTCAGTGCGTGTTGCGCGCTTTGTATCAAAGCGACAAGCGTTCTGAATTTCAGGTAGTGGCGATTAACGAGCTCTCTGATATTGATACCGTTACCTATCTTACCCGTTACGACACAACGCACGGGCGATTCCCGCTATCCGTAGAACACGATGCCGATCATCTGATCATCGATGGCGATCGAATCCGTGTGCTTAACGAACCGGACCCCGACAAGCTGCCTTGGCAGTCGTTGAACATAGATCTGGTGATTGAGTGCTCGGGCTCGTTCAGTGATCGTGCCACCGCCGAGCGGCACCTCAAGGCAGGCGCTAAGCGTTTACTGTTTTCCCAACCGGCTCAAGCAGATGTGGATGCAACCATTGTGTATGGATTGAACCACGAGCTGCTGCAAGCGGACATGACCGTCGTGTCGGCGGCATCGTGCACAACCAACTGCGTGATCCCGGTACTGCATCTCTTAAATGATACCTTTGGTATTACCCAAGGGGTGACAACGACGATTCACTCGGCGATGAACGATCAGCCGGTGATCGACAGTTATCATCAAACTGATCTTCGGTTAACCCGCAGTGCTATGCAGTCGATCATTCCAGTCGATACGGGTTTAAGTCGTGGCATCGATCGCTTGTTACCGACCTTATCCGGACGCTTTGAGTGTCTGCACTTACGAGTGCCGACCATCAACGTATCGGTGATGGATATGAGTATCAACACCGAAACCGATACCGATGCCAAAGCGGTGAATGACCTGCTAAAGACGGCCTCTCTGTCACGTTTCAAAGGACTATTGGGTTATACCGAAGAGCCCCACGCTTCGGTAGACTTCAACCATGACCCGCGCTCGGCCATTGTCGATGGCACGCAGACTCGCGTCAGTGGAGGACGCCTGATTAAGCTCTTGTGTTGGTTTGATAACGAGTGGGGATTTGCCAATCGAATGCTGGATGTAGCCAGCGATTGGCTTAAGAAAGAATAACAACGACAGACGCTGATATATCGGCGCTGAACCTTTTTTAAAACGTACAACGATTAACGAGATTAGGACACGCTCATGAGTGTATTGAAGATGACCGATCTGGATCTGCGCGGCAAACGCGTATTGATCCGTGAAGACCTAAACGTACCCGTCAAGGATGGCCAGGTCACGTCGGATGCTCGCATCCGTGCGTCTTTGCCAACGATTGAACACGCATTAAAAGCGGGCGCTAAAGTGATGGTAATGTCTCACTTAGGCCGCCCAACCGAAGGTGAATACGAGGAGCAATACTCCTTGGCACCGGTAGCTCAATACATCTCTAAACTGCTCGCGCGTGATGTTCCGCTGATTAAAGATTGGTTGGATGGCGGCTTTGATTTGAACGAAGGTGATCTGGTACTGCTGGAAAACGTTCGCTTCAACAAAGGCGAGAAAAAAGACGACGAAGCACTGTCACAAAAAATGGCAGCACTGTGCGATGTCTACGTAATGGATGCATTTGGTACGGCTCACCGTGCTCAAGCCTCTACCCATGGCGTTGCTAAGTTTGCTGAAGTGGCCTGCGCGGGCCCGCTGCTGGCAAACGAGTTGGATGCGCTGGGTAAAGCACTGGATAACCCAGCACGCCCAATGGCGGCAATTGTCGGTGGCTCCAAAGTATCGACAAAACTGGAAGTCCTGAACTCCCTGTCGAACAAAGTCGATCAGCTGATTGTGGGTGGCGGTATCGCCAATACCTTCCTCGCGGCGGCGGGTAAGCCTGTGGGTAAATCACTGTGCGAACACGATTTGATCCCGGTTGCGAAAGAGCTGATGACCAAAGTAAACATCCCACTACCTGTGGATGTGGTCGTAGCCAAAGAGTTCAGCGAAAGCGCAACGGCGACTGTGAAGTCCGCAGATGATGTCGCTGAAGACGATATGATTCTGGACATCGGCCCTGAGTCTGCCAAAGCCTTGGCGGCCTTGCTGAAAGATGCAGGCACCATCATTTGGAATGGCCCGGTTGGCGTATTCGAATTTGACCAATTTGGCGAAGGCACAAAAGCATTGTCGCTGGCGATTGCTGAAAGCAACGGCTTCTCGATTGCAGGCGGTGGCGATACGCTAGCGGCTGTGGATAAGTACGAGATTGCCGATAAAGTCTCTTACATCTCCACAGGTGGCGGCGCGTTCCTAGAGTTCGTGGAAGGCAAGCAACTGCCAGCGGTTGTCGCGTTAGAGGCGAAAAACGCGTAATTTGGATTGATCGATCCATGAAAAAGCCGGGCATTGCCCGGCTTTTTAGTATCAAACTGACGGTGCGCTTACGTCGCAGACGCCTGACAGATCGACTCGATGGTCGCATCGATCGTTTTTGTGAATTCCTCTTCACTTTGTTTTGCAGACAGACCTTCTGTCAGCGCACGTGAGAAGCTTGCGATCATGCCGTTGTTTTCGCTAAGGCGTTGGTTTGACTCATCACGGCTGTAGCCACCAGAGAGTGCAACCACTTTAATGACTTGTGGATGGGCAATCAGCTCCGCATAGAAGTTTGCTTCTTCGGGCAGTGTGAGTTTTAGCATAACGGATTGATCTGCTGGCAATGCGATTAGCGCCTCCAGCAGCTCGGCTTTCAACAAGGCTTCGGCTTTTGATTTTTCAGGGCAGTGGATGTCCACTTCTGGCTCGATGATCGGGACAAGACCTGCCGCCAAAATTTGTTGGCCTACTTCAAACTGCTGTGCCACAACGGCTTTGATCCCTTCTTGATTGGCTTGTTTAACCACAGAGCGCATCTTGGTACCGAACACATCTTGAGCGTTGGCTTTTGCCAGCAGGGCATCGAGTTCTGGCATTGGCTTCATCAGTTGTACGCCGTTTGCTTCCTCTTCTAAGCCTTTATCGACTTTCAAGAAAGGCACCACCTGCTTTTCTTGCCACAGGTAGTGAGCTGAGGTTTTACCTTTAATCTCACGGTCCAATGTGTTTTCAAAAAGAATCGCGCCCAATACACGCTCGCCAGTGAACGCTGGGTTGGTGATGATGCGGGTGCGCATCTCGTGGACTTTGGCAAACATCGCTTCGTCGCCGTCGTATTCGCTTTCTTCAACACCGTACAAACGGAGCGCTTTAGGGGTGCTGCCACCGCTTTGATCTAGGGCTGCGATAAAGCCGTTGTGGGATTTTACGCTCTCGAGCATTGCAAGTTGGGCTTGGGACGCCATGGTAATGTTCCTTTTAACCGTCTGTGAACTTAGGACTGAGAATCATTATCCTTTTCTATGCAGCATGTTTCCAGTATTTCGGGGCTGAATATCAAAGGCAGAGTGATATAATGCGCGAATCCTTTGTGCGAGCAAATTACAATCATAACTTATAGATATAGGTGAGAAGATGGCCTTGATTTCCATGCGTCAGTTGCTGGACCATGCAGCTGAATATGGCTACGGTATCCCGGCGTTTAACGTTAACAATCTTGAGCAGATGCGTGCAATCATGGAAGCGGCTTCAAAAACCGACTCTCCCGTGATCGTTCAGGCATCAGCAGGCGCCCGTAAATACGCAGGTTCTAACTTTCTGCGACATATGATTCTGGCGGCGATTGATGAGTTTCCAGATGTGCCAGTGTGTATGCACCAAGACCACGGTACGTCCCCTGCCATCTGTCAGCGCTCCATCGCGATGGGTTTCTCATCCGTGATGATGGACGGCTCCTTGATGGATGATGGTAAAACCCCATCCAGCTACGAATACAACATCGATGTTACCCGTCGCACTGTTGAGATGGCGCATGCGTGTGGTGTGTCTGTAGAGGGCGAACTGGGCTGTTTGGGCTCATTGGAAACCGGACAAGCGGGCGAAGAAGACGGCATCGGTGCGGATTGCACGCTGTCTCACGATCAAATGCTGACCGACCCTGATGAAGCGGCCGACTTTGTATCGAAAACCAACGTTGATGCCTTGGCTATCGCGTGCGGTACGTCCCACGGTGCTTACAAATTTACCCGTCCACCGACAGGCGATATTCTGGCGATCGATCGCATTAAAGCGATCCACGACCGTATCCCCGGCACTCACTTGGTGATGCACGGTTCTTCATCGGTGCCGCAAGAGTGGCTGAAAGTGATCAATGAGTTTGGCGGTGAGATCCCTGAAACGTACGGCGTTCCGGTTGAGCAGATCGTTGAAGGCATCAAGTACGGTGTGCGTAAAGTGAACATCGATACTGACCTTCGCTTGGCGTCTACCGGTGCGATTCGTCGCTTCTTGGCCGAAAACCCAGCGGAATTTGACCCACGTAAATACCTGAAAAAGTCGATCGAAGCGATGAGCGAGATCTGTATTGCACGTTATGAAGCGTTCGGTACGGCAGGTCACGCCTCTAAAATCAAAGCGATTGCACTGGAAGATATGGCAACTCGTTACGACAACGGCGAGCTGGATGCGAAGATCAACTGATCGATCTGAGTCAAAAAAACCACCGATAACGGTGGTTTTTTTTGGCCTGTAAGTGCCTGATGTGGCGAGAATTCATCAACTCGACTAGGATTATCGAGTCTTATGTCAGTCGGGGTGAACCCAGTAAGCGAAAGGGGAGTGATGTGAATATCGCTTCGAGCGATGGCAATCGACTTTGGGGTTATCACCATTGAGGGGCAAGGCGCTGAGCCTGTTCAGATCACGATGGAGCAGATTCAGGCCATGCCTTCGACCGAGTTTGAGAGCTATACGCCTTGGACAGAGAGAAAAACGCATTTCAAAGGGATTCGCTTACAAACCTTAATGGAGCATCTGGGGGTAACAGGGGATGTGATTCGCGTGAAGGCGCTGAATCAGTATCATGCCGACATTGCTTGGAAAGAGCTGGCCGAATACCCCGTCATCTTCGCGTATGAGATGGACGGCGAGCCGATGTCGATTCGTGAGAAAGGCCCCTATTGGTTAATGTTTCCGATGACCGATTATCCCGAACTGAATGTCCCCAAATACCATATCTTAATGGTTTGGCAGGTCGCTGCCATTGAGGTGCTGTAAATCATGACAAGGCGAGTATGGCGGTTTGTGATGATGATCGCGCTGGTGGTGTTTTTGGCCGCCAGCTTGTTCGTCAGTTTTAAGCGCCAAGCCGCAACGGCCAAAATACTCGCGGTGGATGTGAAAACCTCCTCTTGGGCGGCTGCCCAGCTGGAAGTCGATTTTTTGCAGCTTCAAAATGCACTTGAGGTGTACCAGAGTGCCCCTGTAACTTGAAATGCCTTGTGGCTTCGTTTTGAGTTGTTGTGGTCTCGATTGAACGTGCTTGAAGTGGGAAGCGAAACGGAAAAGTTTCGTGAACTTGAAGAGAGCCGTAAAGTGCTAAAGCGCTTAAAAGCGCTGCTGACCAATATGGACGCTGATTTTCAAGGTGCCGAGCAAGGTGGTCGGGCTCTTCTGATGTCCCGCATGTCTGATATTAAAACTCAGATGGCGGATCTGTACCCTGCGATCCGATCTTTGCACATGGCCAGTTACACCAACCAAACCCGTCTTGAGCACCTTGAGAACATCGGTCAGTTGGAGCGTTTAACGCTTTGGCTAACCGAATCTATTTTAACGTATGGCTTAAGCGCTTAGCCGAAACAGCCGAAGCCAATAACAACCAAGTGGCGTTACACGTCATTGATCTTAACGGCTTTAAAGCGATCAATGATGCGTACGGTCACGCCATTGGTGATGAGTTCTTGCTCGCGATGGCAGGCCGCTTAAAACACTTTGAGCATTACGATCAAAAAGTGGCTCGCTTGGGTGGTGATGAGTTTGCTGTCATTCAAGGGGCGGTCACCGACTTAACCAAGGTAGAAGGCTTAGCGATGGCGATCTACGAAACGCTCTCGCAACCACTCACGATCAAAGGGATTCGTTTTAACCCCAAAGCCAGTGTCGGGGTCTGTCTGTACCCGCGCGATGCCGAAACCACGCACTACAATGCACTGCGCAGTTTAGGTTGCGATTATGGCCAAGGGTATTTTTTCTCGCGGCCGGTTCGGGCCTCGGTATTTGATCAACTGTTAATTGCTTCAGAGCAAGGCGGCTTGATTCCTTCACTGGTCAAGACGCCATAAGCGTGTTTTGATAGTAATCTAACCTTGATTCATGGCTGATTCATTCGAAATCAGTATGGTCGCATTTCTTACACATGCTTACTGAGGAACGCATAATGGATCTGATCAAAACAGCCGCGGGCATCTTTCTGAACAAACTGGGCACATCCGCCGGTGGTTTGGACCCAGATATGGTCGCAAGTGCTTTATCATCTTTGCTGGGCAGTGGTGACGGAGAACTCAACCTAAGCGATCTGATCTCTAAGTTTTCGAACTCTGGCCTTGCGTCCGTTGCAATGTCTTGGTTGGGCGATGGTTCCAACGAAGGTATTGATGTCAGCCAGATCCTGTCTGTGTTGGGTGAGTCCAACGTTCAGTCATTTGCGTCACAGCTGGGTCTTCAAGAGCCAGATGCCGCCAATGCGCTGTCGGATATGATTCCTGAATTGATCGATCAAAACAGCTCGGCAGGTAGCCTGATGGAGTCGGTCGGCGGTGTGTCCGGCATTGCGGGTTTGGCGTCTAAATTCTTCAACTAAGCCCGTCTTAGTACATGGCAGCACAGGTTTAATGCACGTGTGCTGCCAATAGCCTTTTTTTGGGGCCATTTCTGCTTATCTTTACCAGATTTGAGTCGATAAAAAGAAGCATGGTTTTTGCTTAAGGTTAAGAGTAGCCTTAGCAGGCTTAGGCGATTGTGACGCTTCAAAAGAGCGGACCAGTCACGATTCAGAGGGTGTGCAGCCAAAAGCCGCGCATCACTAGGGTTGAGGCCTTACCATGTACACAACACACTGTTGGCTTTCCATCTTGGAAGGCTGTCTTCTGGTTGCGCTTGGCATCCATATACTGAACGCAAACGAATTGATGATCAGCGGCACCGCCGGTGCTGGTTTGATTGTTAAATACCTGACCGATCTCTCTTTTGGGGTGATCTTTTTCACATTGAACCTGCCGTTTTATTGGCTGGCCTTTCGCTATATGGGGTCCCAGTTTACTCTGCGTACCTTTTGTAGCATTACGCTCCTATCGGTCTTAACCGAACTGATGCAGCGCTATTTGAGCGTCACTGTGGAGCCGGTGTTTGCCGCTGTGCTGGGGGGATTATTGATCGGCTTTGGGCTGATTATTTTGTTTCGCCATCACGCCTCTTTGGGCGGCTTAAACATTTTAGCCATGTATCTTGAGCGACGTTTTAACATTCACCCAGGGCGTACGACCTTTATCGGGGATTTGATCATCGCAAGCGTGGGGTTTTGTGTGTTACCTGTGGATACCGTTGCGGTGTCGATGATTGCGTTTGTGGTGATGAGCTCTGTGGTGGGCCGCTATCACAAACCGCCACAGTGGACGCGAGAGCAAGGCTTAGGCTTGGTAAAAGCGCCTATGTAACGGGCACTTAGCGCTGAAAGGCTTGGATTAGAATATGGCAAGAGGGAAGTAGGGGCCGTATATGGACGTTTCATCATATACGGTCCCCCAAAATAAAAGCAGGCTCAATTGAGCCTGCTTTCTGGAATCATGCAGACTCGCTATTACAGCGGAGTTACTTGATCAGCCTGAGGGCCTTTTTGTCCTTGAACTTCGATGAAGCTCACAGACTGACCTTCGGTCAGGGTGCGACGACCTTGACCAATGATTGAACGGAAATGAACGAACAGATCCGAACCACCGTCACGCGCGATAAAGCCGTAACCCTTTTCATCGTTGAACCACTTAACGGTTCCAGTTTGTGTATCAGACACGATAAACGTACTCGTATAGAAATTAACATTAGCCACAGGATGATACATCCTTGTAACTCGGTCACTGTGTCTAGGGGGACAAGAAAGCGAGGCTGGAGCAGGTAGAGCGTTGACACTGGTCGCTACTTCAAACGCGGCATACTTGATCTCTAAGCACAGATCAGTCTTGAGTTTATAACCAAGAACTGGCGAAAACAAACCCCTTTTCGAGAAAAGATGAAAATTTTCTGCCTAAATTGATCTGAAACAGCGCTATTTTCAGTGAAAACGCGCCATAACAGGGGTTAAAACCGAAGAAATGTCTGAATTTAGCTTTAGTGTCGCTAAAGAATCAGCCCGTGTTATACCTTCGTTTAATAATGTAATGGGTTTACCGGCTTGATGGGCTTGTTTGCACAGTCGAAAACCTGAATAGACCATCAAGGATGATCCGATCACCCAAAGGGCGTCTGCGTTATCCACAGCCGCTTTGGCGGCCTCTACTCGGTCTTTGGGGATGTGATCTCCGTAAAACACGACATCCGGTTTCAGGATACCTTGGCAAAAAGGGCAGGGCGGTACATAAAAGGTCGAGAAGTCGATGCCCTCTAAGTCAGCATCGCCATCTGGCGCGGCGACTGCTTTAAAGTGAGTAAACAGGGGGTTAAGGCGGGCCATCCAGTCGTGGGTGTCATCCCGGGAGAGTGTATAACGGCAGAGCGTGCAGATGACACGGTCGGAGCGCCCATGAAGATCAATGGTACTCGGGTGCCCTGCTTTCTCGTGAAGCCCATCGACGTTTTGGGTCACCAGTGCACTGATTTTCCCGTGCTGTCCCAGTAAGGCCAGCGCACGATGCGAGGCATTGGGCTCTGCGTCACGCATGATGGGCCAGCCCACAAGGCTCCGTGCCCAAAAGCGTTGGCGCGTGGCGTGGCTGGCCATAAAGTCTGGATGCTGAACAGGCGCTTTGCGCTTCCAGTTGGCTTTTTTGTCTCGGTAATCGGGGATACCCGAGTCGGTCGAAATGCCAGCCCCTGTCATGACACAGATGCGCTGATGTTTCTCTAAAAATTGGGTCAGTTGCTCGCTTAATGTCATGGTATGTTATGGCTTGTCACAGGTTTTAGTAAGATCGATCCATGTCGTATTCGGCTTTATCACCGTCCATGCCTACGTTGGGCAACCGCTCTGGCGTGCATCTGTATTTGAATCACATGCCCGATCTCTCGTTAGGACGCTCTGTCCCCGAGATGATCCAAGCCAATGGAAATCATTGGCGCAAAATTTTCAGTCTTTATGCCAAAGTGCTGTGCAAAGAGGGGCGCTGGCAAACCTATCGGGATCAGCAATTATTACATGAGCATGCGTTGATTTTCGATGCATCGATTGTATCGGAACCGACTCAATTCATTTGGGTGCCGGGGCTCGAAAATGCGAAGCGTTTAGGGCTGAACCCGATGGAGGCTGAGACGATTTTGGATGATGCCAAATGGGCCGAGAATGTGCGGTGGAAAAACGGGGTGCTGATGACCCCGTATTTGGATTACCGACAATTCCCGAATCGGCTGGTGGATGCGTTGCGATGTTGGTTATCCGAGCAGGGATACCTTGATCGCAACGCACCTTGATTAGGCGGGTGTCGGAGCCGGTTCGTCCCCCGCTGGCGTGGCTGGTTTTTCGGTTTTTGGCCCAGAGGTGTCAACCGAGATCACTGTCCAGCCCGCTTTAATAGGTGGGGCTTCCTCAGGGGAGATCATACGCAACCAACCTTCTGGCGAGATCGCCATCAACAACGAGCGTGCCGATTGATGCTCGGTTCGCCAGTGCTCTAAGGTGAAGTCAGCACTCATGGTGGTTGCACGGATTTGTGCCCCTTGGCTGATCAAGCTAGAAAGCTTTTTAAAGGTGAAGGCATCCTCACCAAAGCAGTGTGGTTGGAAACGGCTTTTCACATCGTGACGTGCTGCGCTTTTGTTTTTCGGCGGTTCGGCTTTCACAGTAAACACAAAGCGGTCTTCAAACTCTTCACGAAAGTGCATGGCGCTCAGCATATTGATGTCCCGTTGTGGGGTCAGCGCCAACACTTGACCAAAGCCGCCAAGCTCAAGCTTTTTATCCACACTGCTGGAAAGTGGATTGCCGTGCAGCGTGGTCAGTCCCATCATGCGCGCTTCGCTGATGTTCTCCCAGCTGGGGTCGATCAAGATGCTGGGGACGTTCTGTTTTTTAAGCGCTTCGGCCACCGCACGCGCCAGCTTATTAGCCCCAATTAAGACTAACCCGCGAGATTCTGGCTCGGTAACGCCTAAGCGTTTCGCCACCCACTTGCTGGTGGCGCTTTGGAAGACCACCGTACCGATAATGACCGAGAAGGTCAGTGCAACCAGAACACTTGCGTTCTCGTAACCGGCTTCTTCAAGACGTAGGGCAAACAGCGCCGACACCGCCGCCGCAACGATGCCGCGCGGGCCAACCCAGGCAATCAATGAGCGTTCCTGCCAGGTTAAATCCGTACCAATGGCGCATAAAAACACCGAGATTGGGCGCACAATGAATTGGATGATGGCCAGAAGGATCAGGGCTGGGATGCCAAGTGAGATGAGTTGATCCAGATCCAGACGCGCTGCCAATAGGATGAACAAACCGGAGATCAAGAGTACGGTCAGTTCCTCTTTAAAGGCCAGTACATCCTCCATGTTCAAACCACGGATGTTCGCGAGCACCATCCCCATCACCGTGACGGCCAAAAGGCCGGATTCGTGTGCAAAGTGGTTGGATACGGTAAAGGTGACCACCACCAACGACAGGGTTGCGAAGGTATGGAGGTATTCGGGTAGCCAGTGGCGCTTCATAACAAACGCGAGCAGCGCTGCGGCTAAACCACCCAACAAGGTGCCTGCTAGGGTCACCTCGAAAAACAGAACCACGGTCTGCATGATCTGACCGTTAAACTGCTGGGAAGAGATCAGCCATTGATACACCAAAACGGCCAGCAACGCGCCAATGGGGTCGATCAAAATGCCTTCCCAGCGAAGCACATTGGTGATGCGGCTGGTGGCGCGCAGAGAGCGCAGCATCGGGACGATCACCGTGGGGCCTGTCACCACTACTAAGGCTCCGGCCAGTGCGGACAGCTCTGCATCCAGGCCTATCACCCAATGAACGGCTAGGGAGATCAACATCCAAGTGACTAAAGCGCCCCAGGTTACTAAGCGGTTCACCATGGAGCTGATCTCTTTTATCTGGCTAAGATGCAGCGTTAAGCTGCCCTCAAACAGGATGATCGCAACCGATAAGGACACAAACGGGAACAGCAGATCGCCAAACAAATCGTCCGGGTCAAGCGTGCCGCTTAATGGACCCAGTGCGATGCCGGTCATCAGCAAAAATAAGATCGCGGGAAGTCGAAAGCGCCAAGCAATCCATTGGCAGCCCAAACTTAAAAAAGAGATCAGCGCAAGAATCTCTGCGTCTGTCATTTCCATGTAGGTTCTCGTCGTTGTTTCAGTATATTTTTGCAGCTAAATCTATACACTTAGAGTGGCAGATCAGATTTGCGGCCATTATATAAAAGCTCAATTGAGTGTATCGGCAAATGCCAGAGGGTCAATATGCGGGATGATTTCGAACTAGCCGGTCAGCGAGTCAAAGCAGGTCAACGGCAGGTGGCTCACCTGCCTTTGCCGCACCTGAACAACCACTCCCAGATGGTGATGCCGGTACACATTGTTCATGGTCGAAGACCTGGGCCTGTGGTGTTTTTAACCGCCGCTGTGCATGGGGATGAATTAAACGGTATCGAGATCATTCGTCGTGTCCTGAAAAAACGGGGCTTATCACGCTTAGCGGGAACCTTAGTGGCGATTCCTGTGGTGAATACATACGGCTTGATTCAAACCAGTCGTTACTTGCCCGGATCGTCGCGATTTGAATCGATCCTTCCCTGGCTCTGAAAAAGGCTCGTTAGCCGGTCGGTTGGCTAAGTTGCTCAGCACCGAAGTGCTGGCCAAGTGCACCCACGGGATTGATCTTCACACCGGGGCCATTCATCGCAGTAATTTGCCGCAGATTCGGGCCGACCTAGATGACCCCGTTACCCTAGCCATGGCTGAAGCCTTTGGTGTACCGGTATTGCTCAATGCCTCCTTGCGAGATGGTTCGATGCGCGCCGAGTGCAAAGAGAAGGGTATTCCGGTGCTGTTATACGAAGCGGGCGAAGCGCTGCGTTATGATGAGATCGCGATTCGAGCCGGAGTGACCGGTGTGATGAACTTGCTGCGTCACCTCGATATGCTGCCTGAAAGCCGCCGCAAGCCCGTTGCCTACGAGCCTTACATTGCTCGCAAAAGTGTGTGGATGCGCGCCCCCGAGAGCGGCATGATGCGCTTAACCGCAAAACAGGGCGCGTATGTAAAAAAAGGGTCGGTGTTGGGCTTTATTGATGATCCGTATTCGGGGAACGAGATGGTCATTACCTCAAGCGTTGAAGGGGTTGTGATCGGACGGTTAGAGATGCCCACAGTGCACGCAGGTGATGCGATTGTTCATATCGCCTGCTTTGAAGAGAGCTTAAGCGATGTCGTCGAGGAGGTCGAAAGCTTCCAGAGCGATTACATCGATGACCTTGAGTAAAGCATAAAAAAGGCCACCGCATTGGGTGGCCTTCTTGTTATTGGGCGTTACCGATCAGGTTAGGCGCCAAAGGTGTCTTTCGCTTCGATGCGGCGACGGTGCAGAACCGGCTCCGTGTAGCCGTTTGGCTGCTTAGTGCCTTCAAACACCAGCTCACATGCGGCTGCAAACGCCACGCTGCCATCAAAATCAGCGGCCATCGCGCGATAGCTTGGGTCAGATGCGTTTTGCGCGTCCACCACTTTCGCCATGCGTTTTAGCGTTTCCATTACCTGAGCTTCTGAGCAGATACCATGGTGTAACCAGTTCGCAATGTGCTGGCTGGAAATACGCAACGTAGCACGGTCTTCCATTAGGCCAACGTTGTTGATGTCCGGCACTTTGGAGCAACCCACACCGCTGTCGACCCAGCGAACCACGTAACCGAGCAAACCTTGTGCGTTGTTGTCGAGTTCCTGTTGGATCTCTTCTGCGCTCCAGTTCGGGTTGCTGGCAACAGGGATGGTCAGGATATCGTCAAGGCTGGCACGCTCACGCTTAGCGATCGAATTTTGCAGCTCAAACACATCCACTTGGTGGTAGTGCAGGGCGTGCAAGGTCGCCGCGGTTGGTGACGGTACCCAAGCGGTGTTGGCACCGGATTTTGGGTGACCAATTTTAGCGCTCAACATGTTCGCCATCTGATCAGGAATGGCCCACATCCCTTTACCGATTTGCGCACGGCCGCTTAGGCCGCACATCAAGCCGGTATCAACGTTCCAGTCCTCGTACGCACTGATCCACTTAGCGCCTTTCATGTCGCCTTTGCGAATCATTGGGCCCGCTTCCATTGAGGTGTGAATCTCATCACCGGTGCGGTCTAAGAAGCCTGTGTTGATAAAGACCACACGCTCTTTCGCCATACGGATACACTCTTTGAGGTTCACCGTGGTGCGGCGCTCCTCATCCATGATCCCCATTTTCATGGTGTAGCGATCAAGGCCAAACGCATCTTCGATGCGGCCGAACAGCTCGTCGGCAAACGCTACTTCTTCTGGCCCGTGCATCTTCGGTTTTACGATGTACATGGAGCCTGTGGTGGTGTTGCGGAATTGACCGAGTTCTTTGACATCGTGCAGCGAGATCAAGGTGGTGCACAGACCATCTAAGATCCCCTCTGGTATTTCAAAGCCATCTTTGTCGATCACTGCGCTGTTGGTCATCAGGTGGCCAACGTTACGCACGAACATCAAGCTTCGGCCTTTCAATGCCAAGGTAGAACCATCCAGCGCGGTGTATTCGCGGTCTGGGTTCATGACACGGGTAAAGGTCTTGCCGCCTTTGGTCACCTCTTCGGAAAGATCACCCTTCATCAGGCCCAACCAGTTACGGTACACCACGGTTTTATCGTCAGCATCCACCGCGGCCACGGAATCTTCACAGTCCATGATGGTGGTCAGGGCGGATTCCATGATGATGTCTTTCACACCGGCCGCATCGCTTTTACCGATTTGGTGATCGCGATCGATCTGGATTTCAAAGTGCAGGCCGTTGTTCTTCAACAAGATGCCTGTTGGGTTGGAAGCATCCCCTGTGTAGGCGATCAGCTTCTCAGGCTCAGCCAAGGTGGTTTGTGTGCCATCGCGCAGTACAACCGACAGCTGACCTTTTTCGATGGAGTAACCCGCCGAATCCTTATGGGAGCCGTTTGCCAACGGCGCGGATTGATCTAAAAAGTCGCGGGCAAAGGCGATGGTTTTCGCACCGCGAACCGGGTTGTAGCTTTTACCGGCTTCGGCGCCATCGTCGTTGGAGATCGCATCGGTGCCGTAGAGCGCATCGTACAAGCTGCCCCAGCGCGCATTGGCTGCGTTCAGCGCGAAACGCGCATTCATCACAGGGACCACCAACTGAGGTCCGGCCATGGTGGCCATCTCTGGGTCGACATTAGTGGTTTGTGCTTGGAAGTCGTCCCCTTCTGGCAGGAGATAGCCGATCTCGGTCAAAAATGCCTTATAAGCATCAAGATCAAATGCCTGACCTTTACGGTCAAGGTGCCACTGATCGATTTGCGCCTGAATGTGGTCGCGTTTGGCCAGAAGCTCGCGGTTACGAGGGGCCAGATCGTGGACAATCGAATCCACCGCAGACCAGAACTGATCAGCCGATAGGCCGGTTCCGGGGATGGCTTCGTTGTTAATAAAGTTATACAGACATTCGGCAACCGATAGGTTTCCGATCGTTACCCTTTGGCTCATAGTGGTAATGCCTCAATTGTCGTTGTGTGTCCGGCTTGGAGCGAGGCAGCCAAAACCGGTCGTTGTGTGTAAAAGTGCACTTTTGTAGGCAGTCATTGTGCATTGCAAAATTAACCTAACTATGGGGCATCTGTCCCCCCTGTCAAGCCTAAAGTATGAAGTGATTTCGGCTAAAAGAGGGACGGTCGAGCACAGGTGCTAGGCTTTGTGATTGATCTGTTTAGACTTTCGTCGACAGCGCTGTGCTGTGTGCTGCGACAAAAGTTGAAGAGGGTATCTCGACACCAAGATACCCCTCTGATGACTCCTCTTTTACTCGCCTTTCTTCTTAGGCGAGCGGTGCAGATGCACATCCAATTGCGGGAAGGCGATCTCGATGCCGTTTTGCTTGAAGGATTCGTCGATCTGCTGGTTCAGCTCATGCGACACTTCTAAGCGGTCGGCCAAGCTGTTTACAAAGAAGCGCAGTTCGAAATCCAGGGTGCTTGCGCCAAAGACGGTGAAGAAACACTGAGGCGCAGGGTCTTCGAGTACACGTGGGTGATTTTTCGCCACATTCAGAAGAATTTCGTGCGCTTTTTTCGTGTCCGATCCGTACGCGACGCCAACGGTAATCACCACGCGGGTGATCGGGTCGGTCAACGACCAGTTGATGAGCTGATCGGTCACGAAAGTCTTGTTCGGGATGATCACCTCTTTACGGTCCCAATCGGTGATGGTCGTTGCCCGGATCTGAATCCGGCTAACGTTACCCGATACCCCGCCGATGGTGATCGTATCGCCAATCCGGATCGGTTTTTCAAACAGGATGATGATACCGGAGATAAAGTTGGCAACGATCTCTTGAAGACCAAAACCCAAACCCACACCCAGTGCGGCAATTAACCATTGCAGTTTTGACCACTCAAGCCCCAATTGGGAGGCCCCCACCAACACACTGACCACAATCAGGGCGTACTTGGTAACGCTGGTGATGGCGTAGGAGGTACCTGGTGCCAGTGTGATATGGCGCAGTACTAAAAGCTCTAAAAGGCCCGGTAAGTTATAGGCTGCCAGCACACACAAACTGATCAAAACCAAACTGAACAGCAGGTTTTTCAGTGTAATGGCTTGGGAGACGATGCTGCCCTCGGCATCGACACTGCCGCCCCAAAGCACGATCTGATCCAGCACATCCAGCGTCGGGAGTACGCTTTTCACGAGCATCCACAACAAGGAAGCAAAGGCGATGATGGTGACGGTTTTAAGAAGGACGCGTGCTTGATCCGAGAGAGTTTGAACATCAATGAAGTTCTCCTCAAGTGGAGGAATCTCTTCGTTTTTCTCGCGCGCTTCAAGAATCTCATTACGGCGCTGTTTAGCCCGCTCAAACGCCAGATGGCGCTCCTCGATCAAGAGCCAGCGGTTACCCAGTTTGAACAGGATAAAGGTGGAAGCCACGATACCGGCCATCACTAACAGGATCAGCATCACAATGGTGCCGGTAAACACATAGCCAACCAGCGCAATGCCGACGGCGACGATGTGAATCGCGACCAGTGCCCAGATCCAGAAACGCGCTTTTTGCCACCAATGTTGACCCGAGGTCATCTTATCGATCAGCGCCGAGGAACTCATCAAGGCCAACCAGAACAGGGTGACCAGCGAAGCTAAAATGATAAAGGTTAAACGGCCAATACCGGACTGCAACTCGCTGGAGCTGGATTGGTCGGTGATCAATAAGATAATGATCAGAGGCATACCCAACCAGAACAGCGGGTGGAGCAAACGACGGTTGCGCACACAGAGTTTTTCGGGCATGCCGAAGTGACCGTGCAGTACTGCGTTCGGGGTCTTCATCCACGCTTGGACCACCATGTAGATCCAGATCCCGACGGAGATCACCTTGGTCAGCAAGGTCAGCGCATCGGTCGGCCAAGCTTCGGCGTTCAGGATAAAGCGGCCGATCAAGATTACAAACGTGGGTGCGGGCAGGGTGTAGATCAGGGGCATCCACAAAAGGTTAAAGGTGTGGATAAATCGATCCTGCTTTACATGCCCGATCTGAGAGGCCCATAAAGGCGCTTTAACCCGATACGCACGGCGTACCAGAATCGCCGCAAGACAGACCAGTAACCAGAGCGCAAACGGCGGAATCCACTGTGAAACCGGCTTATGGATCGGGATGTTATCGTATGGTTTAACGTTATCGTACAAGGCGCCCATGCCGTTTAGGATCTGAACCGGCCAATTGGAGCTGACAGGTTGAATGCTGGGGATCCACAGCATGTGCTGGGAGATCAAATCACGGCCTAAACGGATCTGGGTGTTGATCTGCTCTTGGATGGTCAGTAACTGGGATAGCTCGTTGATCGCCTCGTTACTGGCATCACGAATCTGAGTCAGTAAGGTCTCTTTGGAACTCAGCAGTTGGCGCGCTTGCTCAGCCAGCCCTTGTGCTAAGTTGGGCAGTTGCTCACCACGCTCCATCTGGAACAGCTCGCGGCTGATCTCTAAGTTGGATAAACGAAGATCATTAATTGCGTCTTTGGTATCGCCCGTCGAGATAGGTTGGGATAAACGCTTCGTGAAGTTACGAAGCTCTACACCCAAAGGCTGGGAGCTCAGTTCCAGCTGCTGTTGGATGGTGTTATAGCTTTGCGTAACGATGGTTAATTCAGACTCCAAACGTTGGCGCTGATCCTGAGCGTTCAGCGTTTTGGATTGGATGGTTTCAAGTCGGTCGCTAAGCGCTTGTGTCTCATTAATCAGCTGCTTAAGGACGGGCGAGCGCTGGTTGGAGCCTGAGTTTTCGCTTAAGGCTTCAAGGGCGGCTTGGGCTTCCTGCTTACGTTTATCCAGCACCGTGTTTTGCATCACACCGATCTTTTGGTTGATGGCTTCCAGCTGTTGGCTCAGCTGTTCTAGGCGCAGGCGATCTTGATCGGTTTGCTCGGGTTGAAACAGAATCTCAAGTTCTATGGCCTGAGTGTGCGCGGTTTTCCGAGCAAACTCCGCTTGGGCCAAATCCGATGTGCTGTCTTGGGCGTTGATGCTGTTTTGCTTAAGGTTCGTCAGTTGATTTCGAAGATCGATCAAGCGCTGATCGCTTTGGGCGATCTGGTTTTGTAGGCGCTCACGGTTTTGAATCAGCTCCAGTTGATTGGCCTTGGTGAGGGTCAGCTGTTGTTCCAGTTGGCTGGCCGACAGGTTATCAAACGCGTTGGCGTGCACCTTAGTGCTTTTTTCGTTCAGTTGGCGACGCAGTTGATTTTCGACTTGGCCGCTTTTCTCGATCTGCTCACGAAGGTTCGCCGCTTGTGCATCGTAGGTTTTGGCTTCTTGGTAGGCCGCCACGATTTTTTGCAGCCGCTCCCGCTGTTGCTTGATGTCTGGCGAGGTGTCATCAGGGGAGAGTTGCTCCAAACGTTGTTGGAAACGATCAATGTTTGCTTGGTAATCAGCCGCAAAGACGTGGGTGGTTAACAGCAGGAAGGCCAACATCAGGCCGCGGGAGAACAGTCTCATACGATCCTTTTCAATAAGACGGATTTGTTAAAACGAGTATATCTGTACGATACTGACTAAGACACAGTTCAGAGTAAATAGTGCAGTCGACGATGAAGCAGCCGTTTTCAGTCCGTCAGTTACGTGCGCTCTTGCCAAGGTTCGATCCGTTCTGTGCATGGCACCCAGAAGGGGAGTGGGAGCGTTATCACGCGCTCTACGGCTTTGATGCCTTGGCATCGTGTCAGCATTACAGCGCGGGTGTGTTTCAAGCCGATGACACCGAACTGGCCGTGCACTTTTTCGCGCCCTCCAAAGCGCCGTTGCGCTCGCGTGGCACGGTGGTACTCCTGCACGGCTACATGGATCATGTCGGGTTATACACCCGTCTGATCGATTGGGTGTTGCAGCAAGATTTCTGTTTAGTCGCCTATGACTTACCTGGTCATGGTGTTTCTTCTGGGCCTGAACATGCTATTCAAACCTTCTCGGATTATGCGCTGCAGTTGGATGCTTTACTGGATGCTTATCCCGAAGTACCGGGGCCTCGGGTTTTAATGGGGCAAAGCACCGGCGGTGCCATCGCTTTGGAGCATCATCGACTCTGCGACCAACAGACCCCAAAAATTGCCAGTCGTATTTTGCTGGCCCCACTGATTCGACCCAGCCAGTACCGAAGCATTCAGCTTCGCTATTTGATTTGTCACTACTTTCTGGAGCGGGTGAAACGCTTTTACACCCCAAACTCGCACGACGAGCGTTTTGTCCACTTTGTTCGTGAGGAAGATCCGCTGCAAAAGCGCTGGGTATCGGTTGATTGGATCGGCGCCATGCTGAACTGGGTCACC
This sequence comes from Neptunomonas sp. ABH4_499, assembly GCF_056160565.1. Classification (NCBI taxonomy): domain Bacteria; kingdom Pseudomonadati; phylum Pseudomonadota; class Gammaproteobacteria; order Oceanospirillales; family Oceanospirillaceae; genus Neptunomonas; species Neptunomonas sp. ABH4_499. Next base: position 159,111 of record NZ_JBSWXK010000007.1, read on the forward strand.
GAAATCGAGGCATGGCGACCTAAGCACTCCGATGCCATGGTGATCCAAGGGGATTGTGATGAAACTGTGGATTGGGCTCACAACCTTGGGGTGCTAAAAGAGGTGTATCCTGACATCGAGGTGCACATCATCGAGTCGGCGTTGCATAACTTAGCCAACGAAGAGACCGCGTGGCGGGAGCCGGTGTTCGATTTGATTGCGAAGGGGCTGTTGCGCATCCATAAAAAGGGGACGTTGTAATGCAGTAGCGCCCCCTTGATCTATTCCTATAGAGCAACGCCTACTTTTAAAATTGCGGTAAAGCCATCGTTTACATTACCTGTCACAGTTGCAAGTTGATACTCAGTACCATCGGAGAAAATATTGTCCTCAGCAAAGCTACCTACAGAGCTGTTTTGTCCATGTGACGTATATAAGTCAGTGTTGTAGACAGCTTCAGTAATGGATTGAGGGAAGGCAATTTGTGAGGTGGCCTCCAACGTGTCTACACCGTTGTTAGTTACATAGACTCTAAAATGCATGTGTGTGATACGCCCCGAATACCAACCAGGGTATATTGTATTAAAAGTGACTTGGCCGTCATTATTGGTCAGGTAAACACCCCTCAGGAAGGTATCGTCTGCAAAGGATCCGTTTTGATTCGATGAATACCCAGAATAAGCTCCGTCCTTATCGCAATGCCATAAATACACATAAGCATTTTCTATGGGAGCGCAATCATTATTAATGTCTACCAAGTGAATCACAACATCCATAGGAATGCCGGTACGGTCTTCGGTGATATCTTGTCGGTAAATTTGGTTAAGTGCTTCGCCCAAAGAGCTATATAAGGGATAAGGCCCAGCCGTTTCCTCTGGGATAAGCGCGCAGCTGCCAGTGTTTGTTGTGGTACTTGTTGTTTGAGTGTTTGTCGAAGTGCTGGTCGTTGTAGTCGAAGTGCCAGACGTTGTTGAAGTGGTTGTTGATGAGCTAGAACTGTCGTCATTATTGGAAGAACCGCCACCGCAAGCGCTCAATAAGCTGCCTACCCCTAAGGCGCTTAATGAAACGAGGGTCTTGCGTCGGTGGACATTGACCTTAGGTAATGACGGAGACTTGTTGTGCTGGTCCATAAAACGATTTTCCTTGCTCGCAATCTTGATCTTTAATTGGTTTTTTAAAGAGTTCGGTTTGAACACTCCAAATGAAAGTGTTCGCTTCACGAAAAAAGACGCTGTGTTCTAAGTGAACACAGCGCATAAAAATGATGCACTGAGCATGGAGTACACAGTGCGATCCCTACTTGCTTCAACCAGAAAAGAATACGGTTGAGCCTCATTATAGGAACATAATTTAAAAGGCTTTTCCGTTAAGAAAGGTAAAGGTATGTAAATAGAGTAGAAATAAAAAAACAGCTCATTGAGCTGCTTTTTCGTTGGTGCGTGGCCTAGCTTAGAACAAGCGACGGCAGCGAATGGTGCCAGCAACTTCTTTTAGCTTTTCAAGCGCGACTTCAGAGCAGTCTACATCAACATCGATGACCACATAACCGACTTTCTCGTTGGTTTGCAGGTACTGACCCGAGATGTTGATATCGTTCTCGGAGATGATGTTGTTGATCTTTGATAGAACGCCAGGGATGTTCTCGTGAACGTGCAGCAGACGGTGAACATTTGGGTGCTCTGGAAGTGCCACTTCTGGGAAGTTAACAGAAGTGATGGACGAGCCATTGTCACTGTATTTCACCAGTTTTTCGGCCACTTCGTAACCGATGTTTTCTTGCGCTTCCATGGTGGATCCACCCACGTGAGGTGTCAGGATCACATTGTCGAATTCGCGAAGCGGAGAGACAAACTCTTCGTTGTTTGAGCGAGGCTCAACCGGGAATACGTCAACCGCTGCACCCAGAAGTTTGCCTGATGCCAGTGCTTCGCAAAGATCATCGATCACAACAACCGTACCGCGAGCCGCGTTGATGAAGATAGAACCGTCCTTCATCTGGTCAAACTGCGCTTTGCCCATCATATCTTTGGTGGATTTGGTTTCCGGAACGTGCAAAGAGATGATGTCACAGGTGCGTAACAAGTCATTCAGGTCAGCGGCTTGTTTCGCGTTACCCAGTGGTAGCTTGTTGATCACATCGTGGAAGTACACATCCATACCCAGTGCTTCAGCCAGGACGCTCAACTGGGAGCCGATGCTACCGTAACCCACGATACCCAGCTTTTTACCACGGATTTCGTAGGAGTTTTTCGCCGACTTTTGCCACTCGCCACGGTGGGCTTTGGCGTTTTTCTCGGCAACACCGCGCAGCAGGATAATGGCTTCAGCCAGAACCAGCTCAGCGACGGAGCGAGTGTTCGAGTAAGGAGCGTTGAAGACCGCAACGCCAGCGCGCGATGCAGCTTCCAGATCAACTTGGTTGGTACCGATGCAGAAACAGCCAACCGCAACCAGCTTTTCAGCGGCGTCGAAGACTTTTTCTGTTAATTGAGTACGCGAGCGGATACCAACGAAGTGGGCATCAGCGATGCGCTCTAGCAGTTCTTCTTCTGGTAAGGAGCCCGTGTGAAATTCCACGTTGGTGTAGCCGTTTGCATTCAGCGTATCGATGGCGGATTGGTGAACGCCTTCCAACAACAGAATTTTAATTTTGCTCTTATCCAGAGAGGTAGCTTTGCTCATGATCTGCAACTCTTTACTTGGTTCAGGAACAGGTTTTCAAGCGGCCAATCGGCCACGGAAGAGGCGCCTATAGTAGCACAGGCGAAAATGAAAAGGATTGATCAAAGGTTGGCTTTTGCTGGAAAAATATTCAACAGAAGTTGAACAATCTTGCATGAACCTGAAAAGAGTGATGCTATTATGCGGTTAAACACGGAGGATGGCGTGTTCTTTAAACGACGCATCTGTGCTTAGATGCGCCGCCTTTGGCCTAGCCCTGTGGGATTAGCCGTAGAAGCACAAGTAAGCCGTTGTTTGCTCGACTTTGACTTGGAACTTCTGGTTCGCTTCCACAGTAAATTCGGTTCCTGTTGGGAAGCTTTGGAAGCTGTCAGACCCTGGAAGCTTGATGATCAGCTCGCCTGATACGACTTTCATCAGCTCTTTTTCGCTGGTGCCGAACTCGTATTCACCTACGGCCATTACGCCCGAGGTCACTTTTCCTTCGCTGTTTTCCAGAGCGATGGATTTTACCTTGCCATCAAAATATTCGTTTACGTTTAACATAGTTTTCTCCGATTTAACGCTAGCCGCATCATAGAGGCTGTTCTGCGTTTTGGCTACTGCAATACTCCATCAGAAAATCAACAAAGACTTGATTGGCCTTTGAGAGGTACCGCTCTTTGGGCCAAGCAATCGCAAGATCCAGAAAAATCGGCTCCGCAAAAGGTAAAGCCACCAGCTCCGAATCATCAGCAACGGCCATGCCTAACAGGGTGGATACGCCATAGCCCTGCTTGATGATGGCCTTGATCAGGGGTACCAAATTCGTTTCAAAGCCGATGTTGGGAGTGGCACCAATCTGCGAGGCTAAACGGTCGATGACATTTCGGTGGAAATAGCCAGCTTTAAACATGACCAGCTCTTCTTTGAAGAACTCCTCGTAGGTGATCGCGCTTTTTTTCGCTAACGGGTGCTGATGGTTCAAGGTGACCAGCATTGGTTCGCGCAAAAAGATGGATCGCTGCAGATGTGGGCTGATAAACGCATCCACCACCACACCCATGTCCAACTCACCGGACTCGATCATCTGTTGAAGCTGCCACGTCCCGCCCTCGATCACCTCAAGGTTCAGTTTTGGGTAGCGCTTTTTGAACGCCATCAAAATGGGCGGAAAATAATAAGACCCCAACATGCTCGAGATCCCGATGCGCACCGTACCGCGCTCAAGGCCATGCAGCTCACGCATCTCAAGTTCGGCATCCGCAAAGCTTTGTAAGATGGTGTTGGCATGAATGAGCAATCTCTCGCCCTCGTCGGTGAGGCGAATGGTGCGATCAGCACGGTGAAAGAGCGTCAGGTTCAGGTGTTCCTCGAGCTTTTTGATCGACATGCTGATGGCCGGTTGAGCGATGTGCAGATGCTCAGCCGCTTTGGAGAAGCTGCGATGCAGAGCCACGGCTTGAAAGTAACGAAACTGTTTTAAATCCATATCAATATTTATTATAGATTTGATAATAACTATATATTTTACTGATTTTAGATCAGGGCGTATCGTTACACCATCCCACCGCACAGGTTGATTTGTGCATCGAGTATTAGCGTGATCCATCCGGAGATAACACCATTATGATTGAAGCGGGCTCATCGGCCTTCTGGCGCGCGACGTTTGCGCTGTGTCTAGGCTCATTTATGATTTTTGCCAACGTGTACGTGACGCAGCCGTTATTACCAACCATTGCCGCGCATTTCTCAATCTCTGAACTTGAAGCCAATTGGAGCTTTACGATCACTACGCTGATGCTGGGGTTATCGCTGTTGGTCTATGGCCCTTTGTCTGACGCGCTGGGGCGTAAAAACATCATGACCGTCACCATGGTGGCTGTGGTCATGACCACGTTTCTACTATCACAGGTCGAAAGTTACCAACATGTCCTGATACTGCGTGGCTTACAGGGCTTTTTCTTAGGCGGGCTCCCGGCGATTGCGGTAGCCTATATGGGTGATGAGTTTCGTCGCGACGCGATGGTGATGGCGGTCGGTTTTTACATCAGCGGCAACAGCCTAGGGGGCATCGGCGGGCGCTTGATCGGTGGATTTGTCGGCGAATGGCTTGGTTGGTCGGAAGCCTTCTTGGTGATGACGCTACTGAGTTTCATCTTGTTGGCTGCGTTCTTATTTCTGTTACCAAGTTCTAAGTACTTTGAGCCAAAGCCGGTCCACGTAAAATCCATGTTGACTGGCATGGGGGCGCATTTACGGACACCGGTGTTGATCACAGCCTATCTGATCGGTGGTTTAAATTTCTTTATATTCATCAACCAGTACAGCTTCATCACCTTTGTGCTGGCGTATGAGCCGTTTAACTTATCCCCATCATGGCTGGGCTTATTGTTCTTAACCTACTTAAGTGGCACGGTCGGGTCGGCGTTATCGGGGCGCGTTGCTCAGCGTATACCACAGCCTCTTTGCATGGCGATCGGTATTTTATTAATGGTGTGCGGCTCTCTGACCACGCTAATTCCATCGGTGATCACCATTATTCTTGGCTTCTTGATCAGTGCATTTGGTTTCTTCTTTTGCCACTCGACGGCCAGCAGTTGGGTAAGCCGCAATGCCACTGAAAACAAAGCCAGTGCTTCGTCGTTATACTTGCTGTTTTACTACATTGGGGCCAGTACCGGCGGGTTCTATCTACAACCCTATTGGCAGTGGATGGCATGGGATGGGGTCATCATCGGGTCGCTTGTGGTTTTAAGCGTAACCTTAGTATTGGCGATCGGTTTACAGCGTAAAACACACAGTGTGCCTTTGCGCATGGCGGTGTAAACGGGGTAGCGAGAAAGCAGGGGCGGGAGAAGACGGCGATGCACAGTGCATCGCCTGACATCGAATTAACGACGGCTAGTAACTTCCAGCAGGTGGTAGCCAAACTGAGTTTTGATTGGGCCTTGAACCACGTTTACGTCGCCGTTGAAAACCGCTTCGTCAAACTCTTTAACCATTTGGCCGCGACCAAACTCACCCAAGTCACCGCCGTTGCGGCCTGATGGGCAGCCAGAGTGCTTGCTGGCAAGTTCAGCAAAGTCTGTGCCGTTTTCGATCTGTTGTTTTAGGTCCTGACACTCAGCTTCAGTGTTGACCAAGATGTGGCGTGCAGTTGCTCGAGACATGATGATTCCTTACGTTTTGGCAATGAAAGTGCCCAAGAATACCCGGTTTGCCGAGGGATACAAGGCGTTTTGTCATCGCGGTAACACTCTGTTTTCATCACTTTGCTCAGTTTTGATTGCCATTATTTTGCGGGGCGTTTTACCATGATCATCAGTGCATAAGCCCACTGTGGGTAATCAACAATAAAACTAATAGGGAAGAATATGGCCTTTCAACCTCGTTTTACCGATCAAACTCCATGGGATAAACCACTGGGCAAAATCGTTTGTGTGGGCCGAAACTACGCCGATCACGCCAAAGAGTTAAACAACCCGATCCCCACCGAACCGCTGCTGTTTATGAAGCCTGCAACCTCGGCATCATACATGGCTGATGGCGTTGTCTTACCGGCGGACCTTGGCGATGTGCACTACGAAACAGAGATGGCGGTGCTGATTGGGCAGACGCTCACTAAAGCCTGCGTGGAAGAAGCTGCAAAGGCCATTGTGGGTGTAGGGGCGGCCTTGGATTTAACGCTGCGTGATCTGCAAAGTCGATTGAAAGAGAAAGGTCACCCTTGGGAGCGAGCGAAAGGTTTTGATGGCAGCTGTCCATTATCGGACTTTGTGCCGGCTCAAGCCGTAAGTGATCTTCAAAATGTGCAGATCAAACTCACCATCAACGGTGATGTTCGCCAAGATGGGAATACCGAGATGATGCTCTACAAGGTGGTGGATCTGCTCAGTCACATCAGCCAATGGTGCACGCTGGAAGCGGGCGATGTTGTCATCACAGGGACACCGGCGGGCGTTGGTAAACTCAACCAAGGCGATCAGTTGTCCGTTGAGCTAGGTGGTTTGATTCAGGTAACCACCGAGGTACGTTAATGCGAGTTGGGTGGCTGTCGCGATGGGCTGTAAGTGCACTGTGTTACGGTGTGCTGAGTGCTTCGGTTTGGGCTGCCCCTCATTGGCAGTCGCCGGCGTTTATTGAGGAAAGCTTCCTGAACGTGGCACTTGGCAGCGAGTTTACGAGTCAAAAAGGGGTGTTGCATAAGTGGGTAAAGCCAATTCGGATCTTTATCCAGCACGATGTGCCCGAACAAGACCTGCACGAGTCCTTGCTTGAGCAGCACCTAGCGCACCTTAGGCGCATTACTGGGCAGGATATTCGCATTACGCGCCAGTCCCGAAAAGCCAATGTTAAGTTCTTTTTCACGCGCGAATCTCATCTGATCCCTTTGCTTAAACAACACGCAGGCCCCAACACCGCTCAGCGTGAGCGCGGTGCGGTGTGCATTGCCTCTTATCGAATCGATGCAAAAGGTAACATTGCCGAAGGACGGGTGTTTATTCCGGTGGATCGGGCCCGAATGCACGGTAAATTGTTGGCCTGTATCGTCGAAGAGATCACTCAGCTGATGGGGCTGCCGCGCGATTCTGATGCGGTTTACCCCTCCATCTTTAATGATAAAACCCCCGATGTACTTTTAACCGGTTTAGACGATTTGCTACTGAGAATCTTATACAGCGGACAGTTGTGCTCTGGCATGACAGAAGCGCAATTACGCACGGTCTTGCCCAGAGTCATACAATCGCTGTCAGAAAAGGGTATGATCCGTAACGCTGATCATCGCGTACGCGAGCAAAGCGCGTTGTATCAGCTTTTCTAAGATAAGGAACCGAGTATGCTGTGGGTAAAAACGTTTCACATACTGGCAATGACCAGTTGGATGGCGGGCATCTTCTATCTGCCACGTATCTTTGTGCATTATTCCGAAGGCCGAGTTGCAGGTCAGGACGTCAGTCGCCTTAAGATCATGGCGCGAAAGCTCTATGGCTTTATGACGGTGATGGCGGTCTTTACGTTAGGCTTAGGCCTGTGGTTATGGCTTGGGTACGGCTTTACCGGTGGTTGGCTGCACGCCAAACTCACCTTTGTGCTTTTCTTAATCGGGTATCACATCTGGTGCCGACAAACGACGATTAAGATGCAAAGCGATGATCTGTCCAAAAGCGGTCGCTATTTTCGTGTGATGAACGAGCTGCCGTTGCTGATCTTTATCCCTATTCTGATCTTTGTCACGGTGAAACCGTTTTAATCAGGGGTAATAAAAACGCGCAAAGCTTAGGATTTTGCGCGTTTTAACTGATCCACACGCGCCATCAAGCGGTCGGTTCGCTGACGAAGTGTATCGACCTCATCCATAAAATGCGTCACTTCCGAACGGGACGGCAGTAACCCCGATTCTTCCACAAGGTATTCCATGGAGCTGGCTTTCATGCTGGCGTGGGCTTGTTTGGCAAAGCGATTCTTAAACCCCATCCACTGTGCGACTTGATGTGCGGGCAGATCCCCAACCACATTGGCCAAGAGGCCTTCCCAATCGATGTTTAAGTCAGCGAGCAAGGTTTGGATGGCTTGAGCCAGTCCCAGTTGACCTGTTACCTCAATGCCATTGCCAAAGAAGTGGGCTTTGGGGTCGTCACTGGTGATTAAGCTTATAAAAGTCGTGGACTTGCCACTGAGCTTAACATCCGGCTCGCCATCAAACAGGGTTTGTAGCTGAACGCCTGCCGTGGTGGGGATGAGGTAGATGCAGGTGTTGAGATCGAGCACCTCGAAGGCGGCCACTTGACCGGCCATCGAGGCGAGGCGCTCACGCGCAATGGGATCGGATAGGATCAAGGGGTTGATCACGCTTTCCGCTGAGACCAACGCGGCACTGACGATCATCTCAAAAGCCATGGCTGCCTCTGTTCGTGTTTAAGGTTTGATGCCTGTGTGCAAAGCGACAATACCGCCGGTCATGTTTTGGTATTTGCAGTTCACAAGCCCTGCGTTTTCCATCATGCCTTTGAGCGTTTCTTGATCGGGGTGCATACGGATCGATTCGGCTAGGTAACGATAACTTTCGCTGTCGTTGGCGATCACTTTGCCCATCATCGGCAGCAAGCTGAACGAGTACACGTCGTACATTTTGGTCAGTGCTGGGTTATTGGTTTTGGAAAACTCAAGCACCATCACTTTACCGCCAGGTTTCAGGACACGTGCCATGGAGGCCAGGGCCGCATCCTTGTCTGTGACATTACGAAGACCAAACGCGATGGTGATGATGTCAAAGGTGTTATCCGGGAAGGGCAGGCACTCGGCATTGGCTTGCACAAATTCCACGTTACCGGCGACACCGTTATCCATCAAACGGTCGCGGCCGACTTTCAACATGGAGTCGTTGATGTCCGCCAACACAACTTTACCGGTTGGGCCAACAATGCGAGAGAACTTCTTGGTTAAATCGCCTGTGCCGCCTGCGATGTCCAAGATAGTAAATCCGCGACGGGCGCCACTTTGATCGATGGTCAGTTTTTTCCAGATGCGGTGTACGCCTCCAGACATCAGGTCGTTCATCAGGTCATATTTGCTGGCGACCGAGTGGAACACATCGGCTACGTGTTTCACTTTTTCCTCGACCGGAACCTCTTTAAAGCCGAAGTCGGTGGTGGTTTTGTTCGGTTGTTCGCTCATAGTATCCTGCCTGCCGCTGCCAAAAATAACGAGGATGGTATCAACACGGTTCCATCATTCAATGAGGGGCATTGTACCCACGCATCTTACATTTGTCCCACAATTACGGCGGATTACCCGATACCGATCAATCCATTATCGCGAGATTGTCCTGCCGCTTGCAGTTGATCTAAATAGCTTTGCCAATAGGTGTCGTGGTTTTCGGCCAGATCACGAAGGTAAGCCCAAGTGAATAAGCCGCTGTCGTGCCCATCATCAAACGTGATTTTAAGAGCGTATCGCCCCGAGGGCTCAACGGATGAGATCCCAACAAACTTTTTGCCCGTTTGTAAAATGCCGTTGCCCACACCATGACCACGCACCTCGGCCGATGGCGAGTGCACCCGCAGGTATTCAGCGGTCAGTTCAAAGCTTTTTTCGCCGTAGGTTAGCTCCAGGGTTTTGGATTTCTTATGCAGTTTGATGCCGTTGGGCGGTGTGTTGGGGTAATTGGCTGAGAGTGTCATATGTGTTTGTCCTGCACAAAAAAGCCGGCGATGGCCGGCTTTAGTTGAGTCTGTGAGCGTATTACAGGATGTAGTGGCTCAGATCTTCGTTCTGGCTCAATTCATCCAGTTGGCTGTTCACATAAGCCGCATCGATTTTGATCAGTTTACCGGCTTCGTCCGCAGCGTTAAATGACAGATCTTCGAGTAAGCGCTCCATCATGGTGTGCAAACGGCGTGCGCCGATGTTTTCGGTGCTTTCGTTTACCTGGTACGCCAGTTCTGCGATGCGCTCGATGCCATCGTCCGTGAACTCGATGTCGACCCCTTCGGTTTTCAAAAGGGCAACGTATTGCTTGGTCAACGAGGCGGTCGGCTCGGTCAAAATACGACGGAAATCTTCAGGGGTTAAGGCGCTTAGCTCAACACGGATTGGCAAACGACCCTGTAGCTCAGGGATCAGATCCGATGGGCGAGCTAAATGGAATGCACCGGAGGCGATGAAGAGAATGTGGTCTGTTTTAACCATGCCGTATTTGGTGTTCACGGTGCAGCCTTCGATCAGGGGTAGCAAGTCACGTTGTACACCTTCACGTGATACATCGCCACCGCTGGAATCCGCACGTTTACAGACTTTATCGATCTCATCCAAGAAGACGATGCCGTTTTGCTCAACGCGCTCAACCGCCAGCTGTTTCAGATCTTCATCTTTAACCAGCTTTTGGGCTTCTTCGTCGGTTACCTGCTTCAGCGCTTCTTTCACGGTCATGCGACGGCTTTGTTTGCGCTCATTGTTCATGTTGGAGAACAAGTTTTGCAGCTGGCTGGTCATCTCTTCCATGCCAGGCGGCGTCATGATCTCGACACCCATGCTGGATGGGGTTACTTCGATGTCGATCTCTTTATCATCCAGTTGGCCTTCGCGCAGTTTTTTACGGAAGATTTGACGGGTCGCGCTGTCGGTTTTCTCGGCGGGCGCATCGCCAAAATCATTAGGACGAGCCGATGGCAGCAGGGCGTCCAGAATGCGCTCTTCGGCGGCGTCTTCGGCGCGGAAGCGAACTTTTTCGGTTTCTTGCTCGCGTACCAGCTTAACGGACATCTCAACCAGATCACGGATGATGGTTTCGACATCGCGGCCCACATAGCCGACTTCGGTAAATTTGGTGGCTTCTACTTTGATGAAAGGCGCGTTAGCCAGCTTTGCCAGACGACGAGCGATCTCGGTTTTACCCACACCGGTTGGGCCGATCATCAAAATGTTTTTCGGGGTCACTTCTGGACGCAGCTCATCATCGAGCTGCATACGACGCCAGCGGTTACGCAGAGCGTTAGCAACCGAACGCTTCGCGTCATGTTGGCCTACGATGTGGCGATCCAGTTCATGAACAATTTCGCGTGGGGTCATGTTAGACATAAATACTCCGGATCGGGTTTACGCAGACTTAGGCGCAGTGATGGATTCGATGGTGAGGTTGTGGTTGGTAAACACGCAGATATCGGCGGCAATGTTCAGGCTTTTTTCAACCACTTCTTTGGCGCTCATCTCGGTGTTTTCAACCAAGGCTTTGGCCGCTGCCAGTGCATAGTTACCACCCGAACCAATGGCAATGACGCCATCTTCCGGCTCGATCACATCACCAGAACCAGAGATCAGATAGGTCTTTTCTTCGTTGGCAACCAGCATTAAGGCCTCAAGACGGCGCAGTACGCGGTCGCTTCGCCATTCGCGGGCTAAATGGATAACGGCATTAACGATGTTGCCTTGGTGTTTATCCAGCTGTTGTTCAAATAAGTCGCGAAGCGTGATGGCATCGGCTGTGCTGCCTGCAAAACCTGTGATGACTTTGTGCTTAGGGAGGGTGTTAACTTTACGTGCAGTGCCCTTCATTACGGTGTTACCCAGGGAAACCTGCCCATCACCTCCAACGACGACTTCGTCGCCACGGCGCACAGATACAATCGTTGTCATGAGTCTAACCTTAATTGTCGGTTTGATAATTAAGGTCAGATATGGATGCCAAATTCAGGAATTCAAGGGGGCGCTTTAAATTAGACGGTTCGCGTTGGCGCAAACCGGCTTATTTAACCGGGATTTCCATCGGGCTGATGCGCATGCGCGTCAGCTTATCGTGCGCTTTGTTCATCACCGAACGATTCTCAAAAGGCCCAACTCGAACGCGGAACCACACACCGTTGCTGCCTTCGGATCGGCTGGTATGCACATTTGGAAGGCCTGCCAAAATTAGCTGGGCACGCAGTTTTTCTGCATCACTTTCGGTTTTGAAAGAGGCTGCTTGCAGCACGTATTTGGTGTCGAGCTTCTCGGTTTTAGGCGTCGATTTGTACGCGGCCACTTCCGGTACGGCCACTTCGGTATTGGGCAGCAAGTCATAAAACTCATAATGACTTTGCGCAGGTGTGGATTGCTCCTCAACCACAGGCTCGGCCTTTGGTGGCGTTGTCTGAACGGGTTTTGGTGCCGGTTCCGGTTTCTTCACCGCCACCGGTTCGGGTTTGGGCTGAACTGGTGCCGGTTTGGGTTTGATCGGTTCAGGTTTTGGCTTAGGTGCCGCTTCTTGAACCGTCTGGGTTTGCACTTCTGAAGGGTTCACGTTCAACAGCTGGTTGAGTAAATAAACCAAACCGGCCAAACCGACTAAACTCAACAGCGCAAGCTTCCAAGAGCGGCGCTTTGGTTCAGGCGGTGGCGGTGCGGATGCACGCGGTTTCGGTTTTGGGGCCGCTTTAGGCTTGTTGCGACTGGCGGACGAGCCGCTGCGCTTTTTTTGAACAAAGTCTTTACGTGAAGCCATGCACACCACTCCTTTTTGAATGCGACCCCAAACCTATTCTTACATCTGCTCTGGTGCGCTAACGCCCAGTAACTCAAGGCCGTTGGCCAGTACGTGTCGAATCGCAACCGCAAGCGTTAAGCGAGCATTACGGATGTCGGCATCGTCTACCAAGGTCTTTTCCGAGTTGTAGTAGGTATGGAACTCACTGGCCAAATCGTACAAATAGTTAGCGATCTGGTGTGGCTCACGTGATGTAGCGGCACGCTTAACCACCTCTGGGTATCGACCCAAGGCGATGGTCAGGTTCTTCTCGCTTTCCAGTGTCAGTGCATCCAGAGCCGCCAGGCCTGTTTCTACATCCCAAGAGAGTGTTTGCTCATCCAAACGGCGGAACAAAGAACACACGCGCGCATGCGCGTATTGGATGTAATACACAGGGTTATCGGCGGATTCGGAGCGCGCTAAATCGATATCAAACGTCAGATGGCTGTCGGATTTGCGTGCTGCCAAAAAGTAACGTGTTGCATCGCGACCCACTTCGTCGATCAAATCACGCAGTGTCACGTAGCTGCCGGCACGCTTAGAGATTTTCACCTCTTCACCACCGCGCATTACGGTTACCATCTGGTGCAGCACATAGTCAGGCCAGCCTTTTGGAATGCCGGTGTTTAGGGCTTGCAGGCCTGCACGAACACGCGTGATGGTGCTGTGGTGATCTGCACCTTGTTCGTTAATGACGGTGTTAAAGCCACGCTGCCATTTGTTCAAGTGGTAGGCGACATCCGGTACGAAGTAGGTGTAACCACCGTCTTTTTTGCGCATTACGCGGTCTTTGTCATCACCAAAGTCGGTGGTGCGGAGCCACAAAGCGCCTTCTTGCTCGTAGGTATAGCCGTTATCAATCAGCGTTTTTACTGTCTCTTCGACTTTACCCTCGGTGTACAGGGAGGATTCCAAGAAGAACACATCAAAATCGACACCAAAAGCTTTTAAGTCTAAATCTTGCTCATGACGCAGGTAAGCCACCGCAAAGTGGCGGATGGCGTCTAGGTCGTCTGCGTTTTGGGTGCCTGTAAAGCTCTGGTCTTCGGAGTGCACGGTATCGCTGCGCATGAAGCTGTCGGCCAACTCAACAATGTAGTCACCGCGGTAGCCATCTTCTGGCCAGCTTGGGTCTTCTGGGGTGAGCCCTTTACAGCGAGCTTGAACCGACAAGGCCAGATTGTTGATCTGTTGACCTGCATCGTTGTAATAAAACTCACGAGTGACATCCCAACCGTTGGCTTCCATCAAGCGGCATAGGCAGTCGCCGACCGCCGCACCACGTCCGTGACCAATGTGCAAAGGACCTGTTGGGTTGGCGGATACAAATTCAACCTGAACTTTCTTGCCTTCGCCGTCGTTGTTGCGGCCGTATTGATCGCCTTGGCTTAGAATGCCCTCGATCAAGGTGCGCGTTGACTCGTTACTGGCAAAGAAGTTAATGAAACCAGGGCCTGCGATTTCGGTTTTCTCAACTACCGTGTTGTCCGGCAGGGCATCGCAGATCAGTTGTGCTAACTCGCGTGGGTTACGTCGTGCCGGTTTAGCCAGAGTCAGAGCAATGTTACTGGCGAAGTCACCGTGAGATTTGTCACGGGTGTTTTCAACCATAATATTGGGAGTAAGGTCGCTGGCCAGAACGCCATCGGCCATCAGTCGCTCAAGTGCTGCGCTGATTAAATCTGCTATCTGCTGTTTCATGAACTGTAATTCACCGGTCGGTTCGTAGATATGATCTTTAAAGAACCGGCTATTATCCTAGGTTGGTTTCCATAAGTTAACCCCCTTAGGCGGTTATCTGTGCTTTTTTTGCTCGTTTGCTAAGGGTTTGTTGTTTGATCATAAAAAGCGATGCTCATCCCTCACACACCAGTGGTGTGAGGGATGAGGTGTAGGTGGGATTAAAGCTTAAAGCGCTGGATCAATCGGGTTTGATCTTCCGCGACTTTCAGAAGGTCAGAGCTTCGAGAGGCGGCCGCTTGCGCACCACGAGCGGTTTCTGTCGAAGCGTGGTTGATGTTTTCAAGGGTTTGGCTGACCTCTTGAACAGCCGCGTTTTGCTGATAGGAGGCCGTGGCGATCTGGGTGTTCATATCGCGAATCGCTTCGATGGCGCTTAGCATGTTGTTCAACGCATCGTTTGAGCCGGTCGCATAATCCACACATTGCGTCGCTTGTCTGTGGCTGTCTTCCATACTGTTAACCACGTTCTTGATCCGTTGCTGCATGCTGCTGACCATCGCTTGGATCTCTTCGGTGGAGTTCTGGGTGCGACTGGCGAGCTGGCGAACCTCATCGGCCACCACGGCAAAACCTCGACCATGATCCCCCGCACGTGCCGCCTCAATGGCTGCATTCAAAGCCAGTAGATTGGTTTGTTCGGCAATCTGGTTGATGGTCTCAAGGATGGTATCGATCTTTTTACTGTCTACAGCAAGCTCGGAGGAGGCCGTAACCGCCGATTCGATCACGCTTGACTGCGATAGGATGCTCTCTCGCGTTTGGCTCATGCGTTGGCGAGCATCAGTACCGAGTTGATCGCAGTTTTGTACGCTAACCAGCGTCTCTTGTGCGTGGTTGGCGACATCTTGTACCGAGTTTTCAAGCTCGGTAGCGGCAGCCGAAGTTTGTGCCAGTTGATTGCTTTGTTGCTCCATCGCGCTGTTCGCATTCAAACTGGTTTTTTGGTTTTCTAGAGCGACTTTACCCAGTTCAACGGAGTTACTCAGGATGCGTTTAAGGAGCTCCTGAAGGTTGGATGTTACTTGGTTGAGGTTACGGCTTAACAGACCAAACTCGTCGTTCCGTTGGTCGTTGAAGCGCACGGTCATATCGCCTTCGCTCAGCGACGATAACTGCTTTTGAATGTTTGTTAAAGGCACGCGAATCGCACGGAGTACTGCGTAGCCAACCGCAATGGCGATCAATAAACCCACAATGCTTAGCCCGATGATCAGCGAGCGGCTGGTGTTGATGGTGGTTTCAGCATCCGCTTCGGCTATGTGGGTGTGGTCGAGGCTCTGTTGTAAAACGCCTTGCAAGTGGCTTTCTGTTTGCTGTTGAAGTTCACCCGCCGCTGCAAGTTTCTCAGTCATTTGGGTGTGCAAGGCGTCTTGTTTAATGTAGGCACCCACGAGGCCTGTCTCTTCAGCCAATGAGGCTTGAAGTCCCTGAATCACCCCCTCAATACGAGCGGCTTTTTCATCGTATTTCACAAAGTCGTTGAACGCGTTTTGAATCTTAGGGCGAAGGTCGGCCATCGAATCTTTGAGCTGTTGCAGGAAATAGGTCTTCTCAAAAACACGTAGATTCAGCTTAGCGTTGTTAACCGCTTTGCTCAGGCTTTGGTATGCGCCAACGGCCGCAGGGGACGCGCTTGGCGAGGTAATGTAGCGTTGTCCCCAGCGGCTCAGAGAGTCTATTTGAGACTGCAAAAGCTGTGATTCGGTCGTGACGTTGGTGTTGATTAGGAGTATCTCGGCATGCAGGACGCGCAACTCTTCGGCTGCACTTTTATAAGCCATCGCCGAGGTTTCGGCCTGATTCACCATCTCGTGCATTGAGTCTTCAGGCTTTAAATGTTCGTTGAGGGTTTTTGCATGCAATTGAAACGCTTCGAAGCTTTGTTCAAAGGCATCAATGTGTTCTTGAAACTGGGCAGGCTCGCTGCTCAGAAACTTAAGTAGGGCCGCATTGGCACTTTGAAGTGCGATGATCTGTTGATAACTTGCGGAGAGCTCAGGAATGGTCTCGTGCGAGACAACACTCATCTGATCTTTTATGTTGCTAATTCCTTTGAGCCCACCAAAACCAATCACAATGATGGTTACTGCCAAGACACCGAATCCAAGAGAAATTTTTTTTGCTGTATTCATGTATCTGAACCGTTACTAAATTGTTGTTCTTTATCCAGAGTCAGTATCGGCTAAATGTCTTACATCCTTAGTAGGAATTACGACAGATCATAAGGGTCGACATCAACCGACCAGCGTACCTTGCGCTGACTTGGATGTTCTGATGTCATTAAGCATAGATGAAATAACGAATTTTGCAGGGCCGGTCTTGAATGGGCGCTCAAAATAAGTTGCGCCCGAAACACGCCGGCCTTCTTCTCCATGGGGGAAGGGAAGGGGCCGAGCCACTCGATGCCAGCAAACTGAGGCTCCAAAGTATCGCGTAATGACCGAAGAAAGCTCTCGGCGGTGCCTTTTCGATTGGTTTCGGCGCGGCACACCGCCATGTGTCTAAAGGGTGGTTGCTGATACGACTGACGTAGCGCCAGCTCTTGACGGGCGAAGGCCGCATAGCCTTCGGTGGTCAGTTGCATTAGCTGTGGGTGCTCGGCATGGTGAGTCTGAATGATCACCTCACCTGCATCTTCAGCACGCCCTGCACGTCCTGCCACTTGCGTGATCAACTGGGCGGTGCGCTCCATGCCTCGAAAATCAGTACTGAAAAGACCGGCATCAGCCTCCAAAATAACCACTAAGGTGACTTTGGGAAAGTGATGTCCCTTGGCCAACATTTGTGTACCCACCAAGATGCACGGTTTGCCGGTGTGGATCTGATCCATCATCGCATTCAGTGACCCCTTTCGCGCGGTGCTGTCGCGATCCACCCGCAGTACCTCAACATCAGGGAAGTACTCTTCCAACAGGAGCTGAGTGCGTTCGGTACCCGCCCCTTGAGGTTTGATCTGATCCGAGCCGCATTGGTCGCAACGCAAAGGGATCGGTCGTTGGCTGTCGCAGTGGTGGCAATGCAGGTGGGCTGGTTGATAGTGCAGGGTCATTTTTGCATCGCAACGACGGCACTCGGCAATCCATCCGCAATCATGGCAGCTAAGACTTGGGGCAAAGCCCCTGCGATTCAAAAACACCAGTACCTGAGTACCTTGATCAAGGTGGGCGCGAATCCGCTCAAAGGTGGCTTGGCTGATGCCGTTCTGCAGGTGAGCGCCCCGAATGTCCAATAAACGAATGCTGGGCGCTTTGGCATTGCCGGCGCGTTCGGTCAGTCGCAGGTGTTGGTAGCGGCCCTGTAAAGCATTATTGAGAGTTTCGAGCGATGGGGTGGCTGACCCTAAAATAACGGGGACCTCCTCGGCATGAGCACGAACGATGGCTAAATCACGTGCGCAGTAGCGAAACCCCTCTTGCTGTTTAAAGGAGGTATCGTGTTCTTCATCAATGATCAAGATGCCGGGGTGTTTAAGCGGAGTAAATATGGAGGAGCGCGTGCCAATGATGATGCCAGCGCGTCCTGATTTGGCATCCAGCCACGCCTCGTAACGCTGTTTATCCGTTAAATTCGAGTGCATGGCCACAACGGGGACTGAAAACCGGGCTTTAAAACGCGATACCGTTTGAGGCGTAAGGCCAATCTCTGGTACCAGTACCAGTGCTTGTTTACCCTGCTCTAGCACCTGCTGGATCGCCTGCAGATACACTTCGGTTTTGCCGGACCCTGTTATCCCTTCCAGCAGCATGGGGCTGAACCCTTGTGCTTGATGGATGCGCTTAAGCACCTCGGTTTGTTCTTGGTTGGTGGGCAGGGGAAGCTCGCGTGTGACGATCTTTGGCCAGTGTGCCTTCGCGATAACCTCTTCGATAAGATCTTTTTTGTACAGGGCGTTGAGTGCGTTGGTATCGCCACCTTCGATTTTATAGGCGTCTCGGCTTATGCCAAGCGGATGCTCGAGGATCAGCGATAACGCCGCACGTTGTTTATGCGCGTTAGCGGCGATGGCCTCCAGCGAAGTCGATTCTTTCGCTTTTAAGACAGTATGGTGGCTCTCAATTTGCTGAGCGCCTTTTCGTAAGTGGCCAGGGAGTGCTTGATACAGCGCATCGCCCACAGGGTGCTGATAGTAATCCGCGGCCCACAGGACTAAATCCAATAGGTAGTCGGGTAAGGGCGGTTCTTGATCTAAAATCTCGATCGCAGGTTTGAGTTTCGTCTCAGGTAAGTCGGTTTGCTCGGGGTGTTCTAGACAGATGCCGATTAGCTCTCGGCGGCCAAAAGGGACTTTTACGCGGCAGCCCCGCTTTGGGGGCATGTTATCAGTACTTTGATAATCAAATAAGCGACGCAGGGGCGAGGGGACAGCAATGCGCAAAAGAGCCATGATCTACCTAAGGTTTTTGGTTCAATCGCCCATGGTAATACAATGTCAGGCACACGAATACCGCGGGGTTGGTTGCTAAGGGGTAGGTGAATTAGTATAATCCGCGACCTACTCTAATTGGGCTGTTTGCGAATGGCTCTTAATTAATCTTTGTACGGTGCTCAGCAGGCTGGTCTTAGACCGCTTTTCTGACTGGGTGGCGGTGCAGAAAAAACCTCGAGGTTAATATGAAAGCGGATATCCATCCTAAGTACGACGACATCAAAATCTCTTGTTCTTGCGGTAACACCATGAACATCCGTTCTACCAACAGCGAAGACATGCACGTCGACGTATGCAGCCAATGCCACCCATTCTATACTGGTAAGCAGAAAGAAGCGTCTAGCGGTGGTCGTATCGATCGCTTCAACAAGCGTTTTGGTGGCATCGGTACTAAAAAGTAATCGAATACTCATTTTCGGTCATGCATTTTTGCTTGACGGTCAATGTGAAAAAGCACTCTTCGGAGTGCTTTTTTCGTTTCAAGGCCCCGTAACTTCCATGTGACCTTCGGTCTTAGTCTTAGGGCTAACCTTTACCGCCCTTTGTCTCTAATCCATTGATGGCTATCAAATAACGCCATTAGATATGACTTCTGGTTATCGCTTTCAGTTGTTCAAAAAGGGGCTTTTCTATATGATTGTCCGTCCGTCTTTTGTCTAATAAATTGGAATAGCGACCATGTCTGAAGATCTAAAAAAAGCGGCGCTGGATTACCACGAGTTTCCTCGTCCAGGTAAAATCAGTGTCGAGCTGACCACACCAGCTGCAACCTCCCGCGATCTTTCTTTGGCATACAGCCCGGGCGTAGCTGAGCCCGTGCGTGAAATTGCGAAGGATCCTGAAAATGCGTATCGCTACACAGCGAAAGGCAACCTGGTGGCGGTGATCTCAAACGGTTCTGCGATTCTGGGTCTGGGCGACTTAGGGCCTTTGGCTTCTAAGCCGGTAATGGAAGGTAAAGCGCTGCTGTTCAAAAAGTTCGCAGGTATCGACTCAATCGATATTGAAGTGGATGCAGAAAGCCCACAAGCGTTCATCGATACAGTCGCACGCATTGCTGAAACCTTCGGCGGTATCAACCTGGAAGATATCAAAGCACCTGAGTGTTTCGAAATCGAACGCGCCCTGATTGAACGTTGCAACATCCCTGTATTCCACGATGATCAGCACGGTACGGCAATCGTTACCGCAGCGGGTATGATCAATGCGTTGGAAATCGCAGGTAAGAAACTTGAAGACGCTACTATTGTTACCCTAGGTGCAGGTGCGGCAGCTGTTGCATGTATGAAGCTGTTGCTGAACATGGGAGCTAAAGTAGAGAACATCTACATGCTCGACCGTAAGGGTGTGATCCACTCTGGCCGTGAAGACCTGACCACTGAGAAAGCGATTTTTGCCACTGAAACAGACAAGCGTACGTTGGATGATGCCATCGACGGTGCGGATGTGTTTGTTGGATTGTCTGGCCCTAACCTGCTCTCACCTGAGCAGCTGAAGAAAATGGCTGACAGCCCTGTGGTATTTGCATGTGCGAACCCAGATCCTGAAATTCACCCTGACCTGGCGCGTGCTACGCGCAGCGATGTCATCATGGCAACTGGCCGTTCTGACTTCCCGAACCAGGTAAACAATGTGTTGGGCTTCCCATTCATCTTCCGTGGTGCGTTGGATGTTCGTGCTAAAGCGATCAACGAAGAGATGAAAGCAGCGGCAGTTCGTGCGCTGGCTGATCTGGCGAAAGAGCCTGTACCTCAAGCGGTTCTGGAAGCGTACGGTATGGACGCTCTGGAATTCGGTCGTGAGTACATTCTGCCTAAGCCAACGGATGAGCGTCTGTTGGGTGCATTGTCTCAAGCGGTTGCTCAAGCGGCGATCGATACCGGTGTAGCGGGCCTGCCAATGCCTGCAAACTACCCGTTGAACACAGTTGAAGACACTAAATAAGTGACTTAGCGGTTCCAATAAAAAACCGGCACTTGCCGGTTTTTTTGTGCCTGTCTTTTAGCTTTTAATGTTGCTGCTTCTTACAGAGGCTCTTACAGAGGTGCTTACAAGAGTCCTTAACTGGTCTTGTTGGCATAAAAAAAACCAGCCGAGTGGCTGGTTTTTAATGGACCGTCAGAGAAGATCAGAAGATCTCCTCAGTGGATTGGCCGCCTTTGTAGCCTGCGCTGGTACCGTAGCCTGGAAGGTGGTCAGAGCTGAAATACTCCATGATGCCGCCGCCAGACCGATTGCCTGTGGTCGGGTCAACACGCATCCGCACAATGCCTTTTGGCATAGGTACAGGGGCAAGTTCAGTGTCTTTTAGGGCATCGCCCATAAAGCTGATCCAGATCGGCAGGGCTGCAGTACCACCAAACTCTCGACGACCAAGGCTGGTGGGCTGGTCGTAACCCACCCATGCCGTTGTTACTAACTGGCTGTTGTAGCCAGTAAACCAAGCGTCTTTTTGATCGTTGGTTGTACCCGTTTTGCCTGCAATGTCAGAGCGCTTAAGCACCAGCGCGGCGGTACCGGTACCACGACGGATGACGTCTTGAAGGATGGTGTATAGCAAGAAGTTAACACGGCTGTCCATGATCCGCTTAGCGGCGAACTCTTGGCAGGCATCTTCGTTGCACACTTGTTTGGGGGTCGCTTCAAAGACGGTTTCACCATACGGATCTACGATTTTCTCGATGTAGAACGGCTCAACTTTATAGCCGCCGTTGGCAAAACCTGCGTAGCCTGTCACCAGTTCAAGTGGAGTCACGTCCGCACTGCCGAGCGATAACGAGAGGTTATGCGGCAGTGTTTTTGGATCAAACCCAAAGCGCGATAAGTATTCAACCGCTTTCTCGATACCAAGGTCCCTTAAAAGACGAATCGAGACCAAGTTACGTGAGCGGTACAAGCCGACGCGCAGACGCGTCGGGCCATTGAAGTTGCCACCTGAGTTGTTCGGACGCCAGCTGTCATCCATGTTGCGACTGTTCATAACAATCGGCGCATCGTTGATGATGGTGGCTGGGGTGTAGCCATTTTCCATCGCCGCTGCATAGACGAATGGCTTGAAGTTAGAACCTGGCTGGCGATACGCCTGAGTCGCTCGGTTGAAGTTGTTCAGTGCAAAACTGAAACCGCCTACCAAGGCTTCAATGGCGCCGTTTTGTGGCGTCATCGCTACCATAGCGCCTTGTACTTTCGGTACTTGGCTCAACTCCCATTTGTCATCTAAATAGATCACACGGATCAAGTCACCCACGCTTGCAACATCAGCGGCTTTTTTAGGTGCTGGTCCAAAGGAGTTTACAGACAAAAAGGGTTTGGCCCATTTAATCCTATCCCACTCCAGTGTGACGCGCTCACCGTTTTTACGAACAGCCACCATGCTTTGGTTGGCAATGTCGATAACCACAGCAGGTTCTAGGTCGGTGTACATGAACTCATCTTTGATCAGCTCAGCAACGGCTTTGTCATCTAAGCCTGAAACCTCAAGTTGCTTCTCAGGACCACGGTAGCCGTGACGTTTAACGTAACTTAATAACCCGTCGCGTACTGCTTTGTTGGCCGAAAGTTGTTTCTCGCTTTCGATGGTGGTGTAAACGGTAAGGCCTTCGGTGTAGAGATCCTCGCCGTATTGCTCGTATAGATCCTGACGAACCATCTCGGCCATGTAGGGGGCGTACAGTTCAATCTCGGTCGTGTGGTATTTCGCCGTTACCTGTTGATTGACCGCTTCGGTGTATTCCGGCGCCGAGATAAACCCAAGTTCTTTCATCCGTCCCAAGATCCAATTGCGACGTTCAATCGCGCGGGATGGGTTGGTGATGGGGTTAAATGCAGAAGGCGCTTTCGGTAATCCGGCAATCATCGCTAACTGAGCTAAGCTTAGTTCGGAGATATCCTTACCGTAGTACACGTAAGCGGCAGCTTGAATACCGTACGAGCGGTGGCCAAGGTAAATTTTATTAACGTAAAGTTCTAAAATTTCCTCTTTGCTAAGGGAACGTTCAATTTTGAGTGCTAATAATATCTCATTGAATTTACGCTCGAATGTTCGTTCGCGTGACAAGAAAAAGTTCTTGGCGACCTGCATAGTGATGGTAGAACCACCACTTTGAATTTGGCCGGTTGAGACTAATTGAACCGCTGCGCGACTTAAGCCTTTTAAGTCGATGCCGCTATGTTCAAAGAAGCGAGTGTCTTCGGCCGCTTGTAATGCTCTGACGAAATGCTCAGGGATGTGATCAAACTGGACAGGTATCCGGCGTTTTTCGCCAAACTCTGCGATCAGTTTTCCATCCTTGGACATAACTTTTAGAGGCGTTTGGAATTTAACATCGCGCAATTGCTCCACATCGGGCAATTGAGGGACAAAGTGTTGGTACAACGTGAAGGCTACGATTCCGCCGACCACAGTACCTAAAAGGACTAACACGATGGTAATACGGAAAAACCAAGTTAAAAAACGCATACTGACCTTGAGGGTTTAAAAGTTCGGTTGGGCATTATATCGGTGCAAATATAGCCTCTCCAGATGAATTGGAGTTTAATTTTGTGTGATTTATAGCTAAAGTCTGCATACAGAGCGTAAATCTATATGATTAAAGGAAAAATCTGTGGTCAGTTTGTTTCGCAAAAAGGCAGCTAGTTGGGTGGGAGTCGACATCGGCTCATCGTCTGTAAAGCTGGTTGCGCTTTCGCGTCATGGCAGTTCAATCGGCTTGGATGCTTACGCTATTGTAGCGCTGCCTCCCACTGCGGTTGTAGACGGAAACGTACAAGAACTGAACGTGGTTTCAGAAGCCATCGAACGCGGGGTTAAAATTTGTGGTATCCGCCAAGCCAGCACCATTGCTGCGGTACCTTCATCATCCGTCATTATAAAGAAGATTGAATTGAGTCAGTCTTTTACTGAGCTCGAACTAGAAGAGCAGGTAAAAGTAGAGGCTGATCAGTTCATTCCTTACCCGCTTGACGAGGTGGCACTGGACTTTGAGATTGTCGGTCCAGCGGCTTCCAATCCCGATCTTAACGAGATCCTGCTTGTGGCGTGTCGTCGCGAGGATGTGGATCAGCGTGAAGATGCGATCAACGCAGCGGGCCTGAAATGCGAAATCATGGATGTCGATACATACGCGGTTGAACGCGTATTTCCGATGCTCATCAACGAGAATCTAAAACCGGAAGATATGGTGGCGATTGTCGATGTGGGTGCGGCGACACTGACTTTGAACGTCGTGAAGGAAGGGAAAATCATTTATAACCGCGAGCAGTCGTTCGGCGGTAATGATTTGACCACCAGTATCCACCATCAATACGGAATGGCGGTCGACGAAGTTGAACAGGCATTGCGTTTGGGCGAGATCAGCGATGAGGTAAAAGAGGTGATGGTTTACCCATTCCGCTACACCATCGCACAGCAAATATCCCGTGCGCTCCAATTCTTCTACTCCTCCGGTGTGCAGTACCAGCTGCAAAAAATCTATCTGTGTGGTGGCGCCGCTTCCATCGATGGCATCACCGAGATCCTATCCGAAGAGTTAAGCTTGCCGGTTGCCATCGGTCGCCCATTTGAACAAATGGACATCGGCCCAAAAATTAACCGTGATCGTTTGCAGAAAGACACCCCGGCGTTGTTAAAAGCCTGCGGTTTGGCCCTGCGTTCATTTGACCAATAGAGGACGAGAAGTATGGCTAAGATTAACCTTCGTCCTTGGCGAGAAGAGCGCGCCGCGGCAAGGCAGAAACAGTTTGCGACCAGCGTGGTCGCGGCCGGTATTTTTGGTGCATTAGTTGTGTTTGCATCGGGCATGTACTACGACTTGCAAGCGGATCGTCAAAACGACCGTAACAGCTTCTTAACCCAAAAGATCAAAGATTTAGACTCGAAGCTCAAAGAGATCGAGGAGCTTAAATCGCAGCGTGAGCGTCTTTTGGAGCGCTTGAACGCCATTCAAGAGTTGCAAGGTAACCGACCATTGATCGTACGAAACTTCGATGAGTTGGTTCAGGTGCTTCCGGATTCCATCCACTACACCTTGGTTGAGCGCTCAGAAGAGGGCTTTAAAGACTCAGGTGTGGCAAAAGACAGCATCAATGTAAAAGGCATCGTGGCACAAAACAAAGACGTATCAACCTTGATGCGGAATATGGATAACTCGATCTGGTTTGATGAGCCAGAACTCGACATGGTCGGTGAGGGCGCAAACCGTAATGCGACTGTGCGTGAGTTTGACCTGATTGTGCCGCTCAGTAAGCCTAAAGCAGAGGAGGCGAAATAATGCAGTCGTTGAAATCCGCCTTCCAAGGCTTTGATCCAAACAACTTAGACTTTTCGACCGCAGGCAGCTGGCCGATCGGCGTTAAGGTAATTGTGTATTTGATCGCATTCGGTGTAGTGCTGTTTGCGGGCAATCACTTTTACATCAGCGATAAAGCCAGTCAGCTGGATCGTAATATCGCTCAAGAACGCACGCTGAAAACGGAATTCCAAAACAAGTCTTTCCAAGTGGCGAACTTGGTTACATTGCGCCAGCAAATGGCCGATGTGGAGGAGGAGTTTGCCGAGCTGCTGCGTCAGTTGCCAACTCAGAAAGAGGTGCCAGGCCTGCTTGAAGATATCTCAGACATTGGCCGTGCGGCTGGTTTGGATATCCGTTTAATTGAGCTTGCACCTGAAAAGAAAGATCAGTTTTACATCGAGCTGCCGATCAATATAGAAGTGCGAGGAACGTATCACCAAATGGGACAGTTTGTGAGTGGTATAGCCGCGATCAAACGTATCGTTACCTTGCATGACTTTACCATCAAGCCTGCGGATGCAAACGCAAGACAAGGCAATGGCGGATTAACACCAACTAATGATGGCCCGCTCGAAATGGCTATTCTAGCGAAGACGTACCGTTATGATGATACAGAAAAGTAAGCCTTATCTTTGTATGGCGCTGGCCTTGTCGCTTACGGGCTGCGTCTGGGTAGAAGATACATCTGATCTTCAAACCTTTATCGCTGATGTGGAATCAAAGCCGCGTGGTAAAATTGAGCCACTGCCGACCTTTGAGCCGTATCACAGTTTTGTGTATGAAGGGGCAAGCTTGCGAGACCCGTTCGTACCTTTGGTCAAAATTGAAACCTCCTTTGAACCCATTGTTGTCGATAATGATAATGGCATTGAGCCTGATCAGGATCGCCCGCGTGAGTACTTGGAGCAGTTTTCGATTGATAACTTAAAGATGGTAGGTACCATCGCAAAGTCCGAAGCGGATCGCTTGTGGGCTTTGGTCTTGGATAATAACGGTGAGATCCACCGTGTATCCAAAGGGGATCATCTGGGGCTGGATTTCGGCCAAGTCGTTGCAATTAATGAGCAGCGTTTAGATGTCGTGGAAATCATATCAAACGGACGTGGCGGCTGGATGCAACGACCGCGCATACTGGAATTGGTTGAGCAGGAATAACCGAAGGAAAGTTGAATGAAACAGAATCAGAAAACCATTAAGTCGTTGATCAGGGGTGGTGCAGTAACAGCTCTTGTTGGCTTTTTCAGCTTGTTCCTGTCGGTTATTGCACATGGCGCCGTCCTCTTGAAGGATTCGTCGTTTGTGACATTGCCAGGCGGTAAGCTGGAAGTGAAGCTGGATTTTGACCAGGCACCTCCAACACCCAAAGCGTACACCACGGACAACCCGCCAAGATTGATCTTGGATTTATGGGGTGTCGAGAATGACCTAGGCCGTAAAGCGCTGGATATTCGTACCGGTGATGTTGAAGCCATGAGCTTTGCCCAAGGCGGTGATCGTCTTCGCATTGTGACCGCTCTTTATGCATCTACAGGGTATGAGACCTTCTCCGAAGGAAATAGTTTATTTTTAGTGTTCGGACAAACAGGTTCCGTCACAAAACAGGCGGATAACAAGCCTGCGTCCTTGATGAAGCCTAAAAATCAGCTGCAAGCGTACGATGATAAAACCCGTGTAAACGGCATCGATTTCCAGCGAGTGGATGGTGGTATTGGTCGAATCGTGATCACCATGACCGACGATCAAGCGGGCTTGAACGTGGATGAAGAGGGCAACAATGTTGTTGTTTCTTTGTCGGGCGCGTCGCTGAACAACTCATTGCAACAGCGCATCGATGTTCAGGATTTTGCAACGCCGGTGATGTTTGTGGATGCCATGGCGGCAGGTCGCAACACGAAAATCTTGGTTAAACCGGGTAGCGCGCCTTACGACTACATGGCGTACCAAACGGGCAATAAACTGGTGCTGGACTTTAAACCGCTGACGCGTGCCGAAGAGGAAGACCGCAAAGCCAATCAATTCCCATACTCGGGTGAGAAGATTGACCTTAACTTCCAAAACGTGAGCGTGCGTTCCGTTCTGCAAATCTTAGCTGAGGTGGCTCAACTGAACTTGGTTGTAGATGATGCGGTTGATGGTGAAATTACCCTGCGTCTTAAGCATGTTCCTTGGGATCAAGCGCTGGATATCGTCCTGAAGACTCGTGGCCTGGATAAGCGTCAGATTGGTAATGTTCTGTTGGTTGCTCCTGCTGAGCAGATCGCAGAGCGTGAGCGAATCGAGCTTGAAAGCCAAAAGCAGGTTGAAGAGTTATCCCCGCTGGTTACAGACTTCATCCAAGTGGATTTCCGTAAAGCATCCGAAATGCGTCAGCGTATTTACGATGCAAAACTGGTAACGGAACGTGGCTTTATTGTTGCGGACGATCAAACCAACCGTTTGATGGTGCGTGAAACGGCTAAACAGCTGGATGAAATCCGTCGTACTCTGCGCCAATTCGATACCGAAGTGTCTCAGATTATGATTGAGGCGCGTTTGGTTACGGCGCGTGCTGATTACAGCCGCGAACTGGGTATCCGTTGGGGCTTTGGTCTGCAAGACAGTAACTTTGTTGCCGGTGGTAGCGGTGATACATCTGCCTATTATGTTGAAGACTTCCCGGTATCCGGTGCTGACCTGCCTCTGAACGTCGATTTGGGCGCATCAGGCACAACATCATCTTTGGTATTGGGTTATGCAACCAATAGCTTTGCGTTGGCGACCGAACTGTCTGCAATGCAGAGTGAAGGCAAAATCGAGATCGTATCTCAGCCAAAAGTCATCACCACGAACGGTAAAGCGGCTTACATCAAGTCCGGTAGTGAAGTGCCTTATCAGACGGTTGAAGATGGTGAAGTCAGCATCGAATTTAAAGATGTGGTGCTAAGCTTGGATGTGACACCTCAGATCAACCCCGGTGATCGCATTGCGTTGGAGCTGAAAATTAACAATGACTCCATCGGTCAAACTCTGGATAACGGTGAGATCAGCATCGACACCAATGAGCTTGAAACCTCAGTGGTTGTAAAAGACGGTGAAACCGTAGTTCTGGGGGGTGTTTACCAAAACAACCGCTCTGACTATGTTTACAAAACACCGCTTTTAGGGGATATTCCCGTCGTTGGAAATCTCTTCAAGAAAACAGTTGCTGAAAACAACAAAGAAGAGCTGTTGATCTTCATTACTCCAAAACTTGTTCGCGAGTCGCTGAGTAATGCCCGTTAATATATGAGTGTGGTTAGTTGAACATTTTCTTAGTCGGCCCTATGGGATCGGGGAAAAGTACCATAGGGCGTCTATTGGCTCAGGAATTGAATCTCGAATTCATCGATGTGGATAAAGTCATCGAAGACCGAGCCGGAGCCAACATACCTTGGATATTTGATGTCGAAGGTGAAAGCGGCTTTAGAGACCGCGAAGAAAATGTGATGGACGAACTGACTCAGCTCGACAACATTGTTTTAGCAACCGGAGGCGGTGCTATCCTAAGGGACAGTAACCGCCGCCATCTGCGTGCCCGTGGGCACGTTGTCTACCTTAAAACGTCCGTTGATCATCAACTGGAACGTACCGCAAAAGATAAAAATCGCCCGCTGCTGCAAGCCGAAAACCCAAGAGCTATTTTGGAACGCTTGCTGGAAATCCGTGAACCTCTTTACCTTGAGTGTTGTGATGTACTGGTAAAAACCGATCGCCGCCACCCAAAAGGCGTCGTGTCGGATATCGTACGACAGGTTAATGAGCGAATCAGTGTTGGCAGCGAGGCTAACTAACTGGAGTCATTCGTGGAATCATTAACTGTTGATCTTGGTGATCGATCTTACCCCATTCTGATTGGTGAAGCGCTGTTTCAAAAAGAGCACTTAGCGCCGTACATCAAAGGTCGCCAAGTGATGGTTGTCACGAACGAAACCATTGCTCCTCTTTATTTGGATGCGCTAAAAGCCTGCTTAACGGACTTTCAGGTGGATGCGGTGATTCTTCCCGATGGCGAAGCGTATAAAAACTGCGATTATTTAATGCGCATTTACGATGCTCTGCTTGATAAACGACACAACCGCACGACCACCTTGATCGCGTTAGGCGGTGGGGTCGTGGGCGATATGACAGGCTATGCGGCAGCTTCATATCAGCGTGGTGTTGCTTTTATCCAGTGTCCGACCACTTTGTTGTCGCAAGTGGACTCATCGGTGGGTGGCAAAACAGGGGTGAACCATCCGCTGGGTAAAAACATGATTGGCGCTTTTTACCAGCCGCAGTTGGTGCTCGCTAACATGAGTACATTTTCAACCCTACCTGATCGTGAGCTTTCCGCAGGCCTTGCTGAGGTCATCAAGTATGGCTTGATCTATGATCTTGCGTTTTTGGATTGGCTTGAAGCCAATATGGACGCTTTAATGGCTAAAGATGCTGCAGCGCTGTCTTATGCGGTTAAGCGCTCTTGCGAGATCAAAGCGGAGATTGTAGCTCAAGATGAGCAAGAGACCGGTATTCGCGCCATCTTAAACTTGGGTCACACCTTTGGTCATGCCATCGAAACGCATCAAGGTTATGGCGTATGGTTGCATGGTGAAGCGGTTGCCGCCGGAACTGTGATGGCTGTTGAGCTGTCTCATCGTTTAGGTTGGATTGATGCTAGAGCGCTAGAGCGCACTAAAACGGTTTTGCAAAAAGCGGCATTACCGATTGCGCCACCAGAGCAAATGAGCGCTGATGATTTTATGTCTTTAATGGCGGTTGATAAAAAAGTCCTTGATGGTCGATTGCGTTTGGTTCTGCTGAATGCGGTGGGTGAGGCTACCGTCACATCCGATTTTGATACTCAGGTATTGATTGATTATCTCAACGGCCTGTAATCTGGCGTAAACGACTTACCGTTTGAAAGAAGGGATACTGTAATGACAGAGGCCGTTTATTTCGAGCCGCCAAGCCGAATTCAACTTGTGGATAAGTTGTCGCACTTAGTGCGCTATTCGGATTTTCTAATTGTCATTACAGGCCCCGATCAAATCGGTAAAACCATGCTGGCGGATCAGCTGGCGATTTCGGCCGAGGGCACAACCGCCCATCCACTGTTTATCCCCTTAGATGATACCTGCACACCGAAAGGCTTGATTCAGCACTTAGCACACGCCTTATCCCTTGAAGCAACTCAAGCGCGAGAGGCGCTACTTGAATTTACCGAGCATGTGCGTGGCCTAAATGAGGTCGGTCAGCAGTTACTGATCATCATTGATAACGCCGAATGGCTATCCGATGAAGCCGTCGAGCTTCTGACCAACATGGTTATGTTGGGTAAAGGTCGCCCGCAATTGGTATTAAGCGGAACAGATGCACTGGTCAATCGCTTAGTTTCGCTGGAAGTCCCAGAAACATTGGATGGCCGATTGCACGTCGAGACGCTGCATCCTCTGGATGATGAGGAGAGCGAGACGTTCCTAGAGCACCTTCACTTAACCGAAACCATGCCTTCGGGCAAAGCGCTTAAACAGATTTTAGCTCAGTCCGAAGGGGTACCGGGGCAGTTGATTGCCTCGTTAACGGCCTTTGTGTCGGATAACGCTGAAGCGGTGGACAGTAATGAACACACTGGCGGGGCTCGTAAGCGCGCTCTACCTCTACCCATGCCGCACTTGCTGGGGATTGGTGGTGTACTGACTTTAATACTGGGTATTTCGCTTTGGCAGATGTTCCCAGGTGAAGATGAGCCAAGTGTAGCTTCTGTGAGTGGCCGAATCAGTGAACCTTTGGCGCTTAATTTGGGTGATGATCAAGCCCCTGAAAACGCCCCATTAAACTTGCCGGATGAGCGCAGCGAGCTATCTAAGCGTTTGGCAGAGCAAGAGGCACGCTTAGATGAGCAGCCAGCCCCTGCGTCTGTTGAAGAGGTCGCCGCGGCGGCGGTTGAGTCCAGCGAGCCCTTGCCTGTAGACCCAGAGCCGGTTTCTAGCCCGGAAGTACCCCCTGTTTCACCGCCTACAGCCGAGCAAAACAGTGTTGCTAATAACGACACGCAAGTGGCTGAAACATTCGCTCAAGTTGCGCCAAAGCCTTCGGAGCCAAAGGTCGCACCAACAGCGCCTAAGCCTCAACAAACCGCGTCGAAACCGGCTGAAACACCCGTAAAAACGCCTGATATTAAAGCAACACCCGAGCCTAAGGTTGAAAAGCCTAAGCCCGCTGCGACCGCTACGAAGGGGCCTGCCGAGCGTTGGTTGAAGGAAGATCAACTTATGCAGTGGCCGACTTCTGGCTTCACCTTGCAGGTGCTAGCTGCTCGCGAGGAAGCCAGTGTTGCGCGATTTATGGCGGGATTAAAGAACCCAAATCGTCTATATTATTTCCGTACGGTGTATAAAGGGCAGCCATGGCACGTTGTGGTCTATGGTCAGTATGCAAGTAAATCAGCGGCCAATCGAGCGGTCAGTTCGCTTCCAGAAGAGCTAAAATCGCTTAAACCTTGGTCCCGAAGCATTAAAGGTGTCCAGCAAGACATCCAGAAAAAATAACTTTTTTCTTTCGCCATAGAGGCGAAAAATACCACCAAAGCGACATTTTGCCCGCTTTTTTTATCTTTTGGGACTTGGCCGATTGCTTAAAATTTGTCCCAAGAGGCCTCTCTGTGTAAAATAGCCGTCCCTTTTTGCCTGCCATAATAATAATCAGTCGAAGAGTTACATAATTAAATCTTTGTTTTACAAGAACTATTAGTGAGAGTACGTATGAGCACAGGTCTGTATCGCCCCGGTGAGTTTAAGGATAACTGTGGCTTTGGTTTGATGGCGCACCTTAAAGGTGAAGCCAGTCACGATCTGCTGACAAAAGCAATCGAGGCACTCGCTTGTATGACACACCGTGGCGGTATTGCTGCCGACGGTAAGACAGGTGATGGCTGTGGATTGCTGATGCAAAAGCCTGATGGTTTCCTACGCACCGTTCTCAGCGAAGAGCAAAACATTACGCTGGGTGAACAATATGCAGTAGGTATGGTGTTCCTATCGCAGGATGCAACATTAGCGGAAGAAGCACGCTCTACGCTGAATAACGAGCTGGATGCTCAAGGACTGAAGGTAGCCGCGTGGCGCGAAGTGCCAACGGATGAGAGCTGCCTAGGCCCAATTGCCAAAGACACCTTGCCTCGCATCGAGCAAGTTTTTGTAGAACCGGGTGAAGACTCCGAGCGCGCGTTTGCGATTCGTTTGTTCGTTGCCCGTCGTAAAGCCGAGATCATTTTGGGTGTTGATCCGGACTTTTACATCTGCAGCTTGTCCGAAAGCGTTATTTCCTACAAAGGCTTAATGATGCCTGTAGATCTGCCTGCGTTTTACACAGACTTGGCAGACGAGCGTCTAGAAACGGCGGTGTGTACTTACCACCAGCGTTTCTCTACCAACACAGCACCTCGTTGGCCGCTGGCTCAGCCGTTCCGCTTCTTAGCGCACAACGGTGAGATCAACACCATCGACGGTAACCGCAACTGGGCACGTGCGCGTGCACGCAAGTTTGCGACCCCTCTATTACCTGAGTTGGCGCAATTGCAGCCAATCGTTAACACAACAGGGTCTGACTCATCGAGCATGGATAACATGCTGGAGTTCTTGATGACCGGTGGTGTGGATATCTACCGCGCTGTTCGTATGATCGTTCCGCCTGCGTGGCAGAACGTTGACACGATGGATTCCGATCTTCGTGCGTTTTACGAATACAACTCTATGCACATGGAACCTTGGGATGGTCCAGCGGGCATGGTAATGACCGACGGTCGTTTTGCGGTATGTATGCTAGACCGTAATGGCCTGCGTCCATCGCGTTGGGTGATGACAAAGCAAGATTACATCTGCACAGCTTCTGAAATTGGTGTGTTTAGTTACAACCCTGAAGACATCGTCGCGCAAGGTCGTGTAGGGCCAGGACAAATCTTGGCCATCGACACACAAACCGGTGAGATTCTGCACACCTCGGATGTCGACAATAAACTAAAAACGGCACAGCCTTACAAAAAGTGGCTTAAAGAGAATGCTCTGCGTTTAGAGCAAACTATGAGCTACAAAGAGGAGTCGGTTGCCTTCCCTGAAATGTCTTCGGATACCTTAAAATCCTACATGAAGATGTTCCAGGTGACCTTTGAAGAGCGCGATCAAATTTTGCGCCCACTGGGTGAGTCCGGTATGGAAGGGGTAGGCTCCATGGGCGATGACAAGCCGATGGCGGTGCTGTCTAACCGTGTACGCTCGGTGTATGACTACTTCCGTCAGCAGTTTGCGCAGGTGACTAACCCACCTATCGACCCGTTGCGTGAAGCGATCGTTATGTCGCTTGAGACCTGCATCGGTCGTGAACAAAACATCTTTGAAGAAACACCAGAACATGCTCGTCGTGTGATTTTGACCACGCCAGTATTGTCTGCGTCCAAGTTCAACCGTATTCGTGACAATAAAGAGTCCGGATTCGAAGTGGCGTTTATCGAACTCCAGTACGATCCAGCGACGACCTCTTTGAAAGAAGCGGTTGCGAGCGTTACCGACCAAGCCGAAGAAGCGGTTCGTAGCGGTAAATCACAGCTGATCTTAACCGATGCAAACATCGAAAAAGGCAAGCTGCCGATCCATGCGGCGATGGCGACCGGTGCGGTTCATCACCGTCTGGTTGATACTGGCCTTCGTTGCGATGCGAACATCATTGTTGAAACCGGTACTGCGCGTGACCCTCATCACTTTGCTGTGCTGTTCGGCTTTGGTGCTACAGCGGTCTTCCCATACTTGGCTTACCGAGTCCTGACCGATTTGTGCATGGGCAATGAGATTCCATTGTCACCGATGGACAGCCATGAGAACTACCGCAAAGGCATCAAAAAAGGCTTGATGAAGATCCTATCGAAGATGGGGATCTCTACCATTGCCTCTTACCGCGGTGCTCAGTTGTTTGAAGCGATCGGTCTTAGCTCAGAGATCGTGGATCTATGTTTTAAAGGCGTGACCAGCCGCATCGAAGGCGCGCGCTTTGAGGACTTCCAATTCGAGCAGTCTTTGTTGGCTAAAGAGGCTTGGGTTGCTCGCAAACCGATCCAACAAGGTGGTTTGTTAAAGTACAAGTTCGATGATGAGTATCATGCGGTTAACCCGGATGTGGTGCGCACCATCCACGAGGCGGTTAAATCAGGTAACCCTGCGCGTTACCAAGAGTACGCTGACCTTGTGAATAAGCGCGGCGTTGCGACGATCCGTGACTTGTTGAAACTGAAAACCGATGTGACGCCGATTGCGTTGGATCAGGTTGAGCCGGTTGAAAACATCTTGGCCCGTTTCGACTCTGCGGCGATGTCTTTGGGTGCTCTGTCACCAGAGGCGCACGAAGCGTTGGCGGTTGCCATGAACGAGCTGGGTGGTCGATCCAACTCCGGTGAGGGTGGTGAAGACCCTGTGCGTCACGGCACGATGAAGCGCTCTAAAATCAAACAGGTCGCTTCTGGCCGCTTTGGTGTAACGCCGGGCTATCTGGCCAGCGCCGAAGTGATGCAGATCAAAGTGGCACAGGGCGCGAAGCCTGGTGAAGGTGGGCAGTTACCGGGCGGTAAAGTAAACGAGCTGATCGCTCGTCTGCGTTACTCGGTTCCTGGGGTGACGTTGATCTCTCCACCACCGCACCACGATATCTACTCAATCGAGGATTTGGCTCAGCTGATCTTCGACCTGAAGCAAGTTAACCCAGAGGCGTTGGTGTCGGTCAAACTGGTATCGCGTCCAGGCGTTGGCACCATTGCGTGTGGTGTTGCCAAAGCGTATGCGGATTTGATTACCATCTCTGGTTACGACGGCGGTACGGCTGCATCACCTCTGACATCGATCCACTATGCGGGCTCTCCGTGGGAGTTGGGTCTGTCGGATGCGCACCAGTCGCTGCGTGCTAACCACTTGCGTGGCAATGTTCGCTTGCAGACAGACGGCGGCTTGAAGACCGGTCTGGATGTGGTTAAAGGCGCAATCTTGGGTGCGGAAAGCTTTGGCTTCGGTACCATGCCGATGGTGG
Organism: Neptunomonas sp. ABH4_499; assembly: GCF_056160565.1. Classification (NCBI taxonomy): domain Bacteria; kingdom Pseudomonadati; phylum Pseudomonadota; class Gammaproteobacteria; order Oceanospirillales; family Oceanospirillaceae; genus Neptunomonas; species Neptunomonas sp. ABH4_499. The sequence continues at coordinate 194,278 of NZ_JBSWXK010000007.1, forward strand.
CGTTGGGCTGTAAATACCTGCGTATCTGTCACTTGAACAACTGTGCAACGGGTGTTGCGTCGCAAAACGAAGAGCTGCGTCGTGATCACTTCCGTGGCACGGTTGAGATGGCGAAAAACTTCTTCCGCTTCGTGGCTGAAGAGACACGTCAATGGATGGCTGCCTTGGGTGTCAGCAAGCTGGATGATCTAGTAGGTCGTGTTGATCTTCTGGAATTGGCCGAAGGTTTAACGTCTAAGCAGCGTAACCTGAACCTAGGCCCTATCATCAGTGATGCGGGTGTCCCAGCGGATTATCCACAAACGGTTCAAAAGCCGCGTAACGAGCCATACGATCAGGCGTCACTGAACACGCACATGATTGAGTTGGCGCTTGAAAGCATCCAGCAAAAAGCGGGCGGTGAATGGGAATTAACCATCACTAACTGTGACCGTTCGGTGGGTGCACGTACCTCCGGTGCGATTGCGAAAGCCCACGGTGACCTTGGCATGAACGATGCGCCGGTTACCTTCCGCTTTAAAGGTCACGCAGGTCAGTCCTTTGGTGTTTGGAACGCCGGTGGTCAAAACCTGTACTTGGAAGGTGATGCAAACGACTACGTTGGTAAAGGCATGGCCGGTGGTAAAGTGGTGATTCGTCCATTTACCAACGCCAACATCCAGTCGAAGGACAGTGCCATCATCGGTAACACCTGCTTGTACGGTGCGACAGGCGGTAAGTTGTTTGCTTCCGGCTGTGCTGGCGAGCGCTTTGCGGTGCGTAACTCTGGCTGCCATGCGGTAATCGAAGGGGCTGGTGACCACTGTTGTGAATACATGACAGGCGGTTTAGTGACGGTTCTGGGGTCAACTGGCTACAACTTCGGTGCCGGTATGACAGGCGGTTTCGCTTACGTGTTGGATATGGATAAGAGCTTTGTGGATAAGTACAACCACGAGCTGGTTGAGATCCATCGTATCCATATCGAGCAGATGGAGGTTTACAAAAACCACCTTCGCTCGGTGATCATTGAGTTTGTCCAAGAAACAGGCAGTGCTTGGGGACAAGAGATTCTGGATAACTATGAAGATTATCTGGGTCGATTCTGGTTGGTAAAACCAAAAGCCGCCAGCATCAATGATCTGCTGAACAGTGTACGTAAGCGTCCTGAGTAACAGGTAAACGCCCAAGCTACCTTGCGAGGTGGCTTTGCCAACAGGTTTAACTTGCGCCTGCATCCAGGCGCCTTTAGTGCGAGGTAACATTATGACTGAGCGTCTGCATAACGATTTTCAGTTCCTCGATGTGGGTCGTGAAGGCCCGAAAAAAGTCAAAGCATCGGTTCGTAAAAAGCAATTTGCTGAAATTTATGAGCCTTTTGCAACGGATTCCGCGACCGAGCAAGCACATCGCTGCTTAGAGTGCGGTAACCCATACTGTTCTTGGAAATGCCCAGTACACAACCACATCCCTAACTGGTTGAAACTGGTTTCTGAAGGCAACATTCTTAAAGCGGCTGACTTAAGCCACCAAACCAACTCTTTACCGGAAGTCTGTGGCCGAGTGTGCCCGCAAGACCGTCTGTGTGAAGGGGCGTGTACGCTGAATGAAGGTTTTGGTGCTGTCACCATCGGTTCGGTTGAGAAATACATCACCGATACCGCGTTTGCGATGGGGTGGAAGCCTGACATGTCGCACGTGGTTAAAACCGATAAAAAAGTAGCGATCATTGGTGCTGGCCCTGCTGGCCTTGGCGCTGCTGATATTTTGGTGCGTAACGGCGTTACTCCCGTCGTATTTGACCGTAACCCAGAGATTGGTGGTCTCCTAACCTTCGGTATCCCAGAGTTCAAACTGGAAAAAGATGTGATGTCGCGTCGCCGTGAAGTGTTCCAAGAGATGGGCGTTGAGTTCCGTCTGAGCACCGACGTGGGCAAAGACATCACCATGCAAGAGCTGATCGATCAGTACGATGCGGTCTTCCTGGGTATGGGTACTTACACCTACATGAAAGGTGGCTTCCCGGGTGAAGAGCTGGAAGGCGTGCACGATGCGCTGCCATTCTTGATCTCTAACGTGAACCGTTGCTTAGGCTTTGAGAAAGATGAGTCTGAGTATATTGGTGTTAAAGGTAAGCGCGTTGTGGTTCTGGGCGGTGGTGACACGGCGATGGACTGTAACCGTACCTCGATCCGTCAGGGCGCTAAGTCCGTTACGTGTGCGTACCGTCGTGATGAAGCTAACATGCCAGGTTCTAAGCGTGAAGTGGTGAATGCTCGTGAAGAGGGCGTCAAGTTCATGTTTAACCGCCAGCCTGTTGAAATCGTTGGTGAAAACGGTGTAGTGACGGGTGTTAAAGTGGTCACGACTCAGATGGGGGCGCCAGATGAAAACGGTCGTCAGCGTGCTGAAGTGGTAGCAGGTTCTGAAGAAGTCCTACCTGCCGATGCAGTTTTGGTGGCGTTTGGTTTCCGTCCAAGCCCAGCACCGTGGTTTGCTGATTTTGGTATCGATCTGCACACCGACGGTCGTGTAAAAGCGGATGAAAAACCAGCTCAAGGCCGTTTCCCGTTCCAGACCAGCAACGATAAAGTGTTTGCGGGTGGTGATATGGTTCGTGGTTCGGACCTTGTTGTTACTGCGATCTTTGAAGGTCGTAAAGCGGCCGAAGGTATTCTGGATTACCTCGAAGTGTAAAAATCTGACTTCGATACAAAAACCGCCTTCGGGCGGTTTTTTGTGCCTGCTGAATCGATTAGAGTCTTCCATCCAATCCAATCCAATCCAATCCAATCCAATCCAATCCAATCCAATCCAATCCAATCCAATCTTAGGTACAAAAAAACCGGGCAAGTGCCCGGCTTTTTATGACTTGGTTTCGCTGTTACAGCTCGCCCAAGTAACGTTCGTGTTGCTCGGCAACTTCTTTACGAGGGCCGCCAGTAGCCGCACTTACCGCAACGATAGCGATGGTGGCCAGAATGAAGCCTGGAACGATCTCGTACAGATCGAAAATACCGCCTTCCAGCTGCTTCCAGATAACCACGGTCGCACCACCAACGATAATACCGGCTAGGGCACCGTTACGGTTCATACCTTTCCAGTACAGGCTCAGGATGATCGCAGGTCCAAACGCCGCACCGAAACCAGCCCATGCGTAAGATACCAAGCTCAATACAGAGCTATCTGGGTCCCAAGCTAGGATCAGAGCGATGATGGACAGACCCAGAACCGCCGCACGGCCAATGAATACCACTTGTTGTGGTGTCGCGTCTTTGTTGAACACTTGCTTGTAGAAGTCTTCCGCCAAGGCTGAAGACGATACCAGCAACTGGGAATCCGCTGTACTCATCACCGCGGCCAGAATGGCTGCCAACAAGATACCGGCTACAACAGGATGGAACATAGCATTGACCAGAACCATGAAGATGGTTTCGGAGTCCGCCATTTCAACGTTGTTGCTGTCGAGGTAAACCATACCTGCAAAGCCAACAAGGATCGCGCCCGCCATAGAGATAAAGCTCCAGCCCACGGCGATGCGGCGTGCTGTCGGGATCTCATCGTTGCTACGAATAGCGGCAAAACGAGCCAAGATGTGTGGTTGGCCGAAGTAACCCAAGCCCCAAGCGGCCAGAGATACGATTGCGATCCACGTCAGCGGTTCACCCGTTGCGCTGTTCCACAAGGTCAGCAGTTCTGGGTTTTTCGCTTCAACAGCTGCCATCATCTGACCGTAGCCACCTTCGGATTGCATCGCAATCACAGGCACAGCAACCAGAGCCGCCGCCATCAGTAGGCCTTGTACTAAGTCAGTCCAAGAAACCGCCAAGAAACCACCAAACAGGGTGTAGGAGACCACACAGATCGTACCAACGATCAGGGCTGTGGTGTATTCCAGACCGAATACGGTTTCAAACAGTTTGCCGCCCGCTACCAAACCAGAGCTTGTGTAGAACAAGAAGAACAGCAAGATGAAGAACGCACCAATACCTTGCAGTAAAGGCGTGTTGTCTTGGAAGCGTTTTGCGAAGTACTCAGGCAGAGTGATCGCATCTTCGGCAACGATACTGTAAGTACGCAGACGCTTAGCCACCAACAACCAGTTTAACCATGTGCCCAGAAGCAGACCGCCGCCCAGCCATAAAGACTCAAGACCAGAAGACAGAGCGTAACCAGGAAGGCCTAACAGCAACCAGCCACTCATATCGGAAGCACCCGCCGACAACGCAGCAGGCCATGGACCTAAGGAACGACCACCCAAAAAGTAGTCACTGGAACTGGACGTCCACTTATACGCATAGACTCCGATGGCAAGCATCAGAGCCAGGTAGACGATGAATGTGGCAATGATTGCACCACTATTTTCAATCATTCAGGTTACCTCTTCTCTCTTTTATGTTTCTTTATTGTCTGCAAAACGCAGTCCGATAGATATGCAAACGCCAGCATAATACTGGCGTTGCATTCCGATTAATGATCGCTGCGGCCACCCAACTCCAGCAGCGTAGCATTACCACCCACAGCCGTCGTGTTGACGGTGAGGGTGCTTTCGGTCACAAAACGCCAAGGATAGTCCAAAGCGCACTGTGATGAAAACTGATCGAAGTCCGTTTCTGAGATCAGTTGAGCCAATGCTCCCCCGCGCACCGAAAGGGCACGGTTGAGACTGGATTCGTTTTCTTTTGTACCGCTGAACGCGTAGGCAGCAAAGATATCCACTTTTGCCAGCTCTTCGCTTTTTGCATCAATCAGTTGAACCACGCCGTTTGGTAGCGCCGAGATCAAATCATTCACGACCGGCTTAATGCTGCTCAGCGAGGACTGAACTACCAAAGTGTTACCCGTTGCTAAAACGGCAAACACATGTCCCAACAAGGATTGTGCTTGAGCGGTGTCGTCGCCCACCAGCGCGGTAACGCCACGACCTTCCCAGCGAAGCGTGTTGGCTTCACCGGTTGGCCCTGGTAATGCCATTTCTTCTGGCATTTGTGTTGCGATGCGTTCTAAAACCCAAGAGGCCAACGGGGTTTGATCAGCAAAGCGTTGTAATAGGGCAACGCGCTTAGCGACACCCAAAGCGTTCCACTGCTCTTGTGCAAACAGAGCGGTATTTGCCTGGTTAGATAGAGTAATAATGGACATGTTAGACCTCCTTAAACCAGAACTTCACGAGTGAAACGATTAATGTAGTGCGGGCCACCTGCTTTAGGGCCTGTACCTGACAAGCCTTGGCCTCCAAACGGTTGAACACCCACTACAGCACCTACTTGGTCACGGTTCACATAGATGTTGCCCGCTTTCACACGCTGCGCAATGTGGCGAGAGGTTGTCTCGTTACGGGTATGGATACCCAGTGTTAAACCAAAGCCCGTTGCGTTGATTTGATCGATGATCTGGTCACGCTCGCTCGCTTTGTAGCGAACCACATGCAGGATTGGGCCAAATTGTTCGTTGGTCAGTTGATCAATCGAGCGGACCTCGAACGCCGTTGGTGCCACAAACGTACCTTTGTCTGCCCATTCTGGCAGTGGAGATTCTGCGATCAATGTGGCTTCGCGTTTCATTCGCTCGATGTGCTTCAATAGGCCCGCTTGTGCTTCGGCGTCAATCACAGGGCCGATGTCAGTCGAGTGCAGTTCTGGCAAGCCAACGACACGCTCCATCATCGCACCTTTAATCATCGGAATGATACGGTCTGCGATGTCTTCTTGAACAAACAGGACACGCAAAGCGGAACAGCGCTGACCTGCAGAAGCAAATGCAGAGCGCACAACATCGCGTACTACTTGCTCTGGCAGTGAAGTGGAGTCGATGATCATCGCGTTTTGACCACCGGTTTCAGCGATGAACGGCGCAGGCTCGGCATCACGAGCAGCCAGTGCTTTGTTGATCAAACGCGCTGTCTCGGTGGAGCCGGTGAAGGCAACGCCCGCGACTCGGCTGTCGGAGGTCAGCGGAGCACCGACGGTCGCGCCATCACCTGGCATAAACTGAATAGCACCCGCTGGAACACCCGCTTCAAGCATCAGCTCAATCGCGCGGTAGGCGATAAGGCCTGTTTGCTCCGCCGGTTTCGCGATCACTGTGTTACCTGCGGCCAAAGCCGCTGTTACTTGACCTAAGAAGATCGCCAGTGGGAAGTTCCAAGGAGAGATACACACGAACACACCGCGACCTTCTCGACGAACCGATACGGTTTTTTGATCAAAACGCGTAAAGGTTTTTGGTTCGGTTAGGGTGTTGCGCGCTTGAATGGCGTAGTAGCGACAGAAATCCACCGCTTCACGCACTTCATCGATGCTGTCCTGGATGGTTTTGCCCGCTTCTCGGTGGCACAGTGCCATAAACTCGCCGTAGTTTTCTTCGAGCAATACCGCCAGTTTCTCTAACGCCAGTGCACGTTGCTCCACAGGCGTATCGCGCCACTCAGGGTAGGCGTTGCTGGCTGCATCCAAAGCAGAGTCAACCAAGGCGGTGTTGCCCCAGCCCATTTTGCCAACCACTTTGCTGTTGTCGTACGGTGCGATGACATCGTGCTGCTCGCAACCATCTTGGATACGCGCGCCATTGATGATTGGGCCAGCACTCCAGGTGTGTTCCATGAAAGGTTCGATGCGCTTAGCAAACTCACCCCACTCATGCTCGATATCGATGTTGATGCCGTGTGAGTTTTTACGCTCTTCACCGTAAAGTGCAGGCGGCAGAGGAATGTGTGGGTTACCCAATGATTGACGGGACGCCAATACATCCGCTGGGTGATGAACCAGTTCGCTGATTGGGCAGCGCGCATCTACTAAGCGGTGAACGAACGAGCTATTAGCACCGTTTTCAAGCAGACGACGAACCAAGTATGGCAGCAGATCTTTATGGCTACCCACAGGCGCGTAAATGCGCACGCTGACATTGTTTTGGCTGATCACGGTGTTGTACAGCGCATCGCCCATGCCGTGTAAGCGTTGGAATTCGAACTCATCGTGCGTCGCCATAGAAGCGATCGCCGATACTGTGTGCGCGTTATGGCTGGCAAACTGCGGGAAGATGTTACCGCGTACCTCTTCGCTTAACAGGAAGCGAGCACACGCCAAATAAGAGCAGTCAGTCGCTTCTTTACGCGTGTAAACCGGATAGCCACTTAAACCGCGCTGTTGGCAGTTTTTGATTTCGCTGTCCCAGTACGCGCCTTTTACTAAGCGCAGCGGGATGCGATCGCCTTGTTGCTTCGCAAGCGCGGCCAACCATGCCAATACCGGCAGGGCACGCTTAGAGTAGGCTTGAACCACCAGACCAAACTGGCCCCAACCGCGTGTGATCTCATCTTCATACAGTGAGCGGAACAGCTTTAATGACAGCTCCAGACGGTCTGCTTCTTCGGCATCGATGGTGATGCCCACGTTTAAAGAGCGCGCATGACGGATCAAGGTTAACAGTTGCTCGCGCATCTCACCCGTAACGCGGGCTTCTTGAGCCACTTCATAACGTGGGTGCAGCGCAGAAAGCTTAATAGAGATGGTCGGGCGAGGGGATGTGCCTTGATAGCTGTCTTTACCCACGGCCGTGATGGCTTGCATGTAGTCATCAAAGTACTTGTTCGCATCGCCTTGGGTCAGTGCCGCTTCGCCAAGCATATCGAACGAGTAGGTGTAGCCTTGATCGCGGTATTTGTGGCCGCGTTTCAGTGCTTCGCCCATATCACGACCCAGTACAAACTGGTGGCCCATGATTTTCATGGCTTGGTTCATCGCTTTACGGATAACCGGCTCAGATGCCTTGTTGACCAAGCGGTTGATGACGTTGGCCGGAGAACCATCGGCTTTTTTGTCCATCTTAACCACTTTACCGGTCAGTAATAGACCCCAAGTGGAAGCGTTAACCAGTAACGTATCGGAGTTACCTAAGTGCTTTTTCCAGTCAGCAACCGAGAGTTTGTCTTCGATCAATGCATCCGCGGTTTCCGCATCTGGGATACGCATCAAGGCTTCAGCCAAGCACATCAACAGAATACCCTCTTGGGTATCTAAGCTGTATTCCAGTAGTAGGGAGTCGATCATGTGGATCGCGCCATCATCTGCACGAACCTGTTCAATTAACCGTGTTGCTCGGTCAGTAACGGCTTTACGCTCTTCATCAGAAGGAGTGGCCAGTGGTAGAAGCTCGCTAAGCCAAGCGGATTCATCCACTGCATACAGTGGAGAAATATGCGACCACAAGGTATCAAGTGGTTGATCCAGGTGACCTGGCTGTAACACATCGGTTGGTTTGAACATGAGATGCTCTCCTAAAACTGATCGGGCATAATTCGGACAGGAATTAGCCCCCTAAAACAGGATTGTTTCACTTTAGGGACATCGCCTCGTTTCCGTCTTGCGAAATACTACGGAGGTTTTGTAAAAAACTTTGGTTTTTGTATTTTAGACGGGTTTGGACAGAACTTTTTTCGGTTGATGTCGTTTAAACGATCTAAAATGCGACTTTTTGCAGATCAAAACGGCGGAATTTGCTATCATCCGCGTCTTTCGCGAACCGGGTGGCCTAAAAAAGGGCTAAAATACCGGTTACGTATCATCTAGATCTTTGTTTATAACCGGGTTTTCACATTATGCAGCCGAAAGTCGCCATCATCATGGGTTCCAAAAGCGATTGGGACACAATGAAGAATGCATCGGATATCCTTGATCAACTTCAAGTGCCTTATCACGTTGAAGTGGTATCCGCACACCGTACACCGGATAAATTGTTCAGTTTTTCAGCGTCGGCTGTCGAAAACGGCTATGAAGTGATCATTGCGGGTGCCGGCGGTGCTGCGCACTTACCGGGCATGGTCGCATCTAAAACCCGCTTGCCGGTTTTAGGTGTGCCAGTGCAAAGTAAAGCACTCAATGGCATGGACAGCCTCTTGTCGATCGTGCAAATGCCAAAAGGCATTGCGGTCGGTACGTTGGCTATCGGTACGGCTGGCGCGTTTAACGCAGGCCTTTTGGCGGCGCAAATCTTGGCTAACCAAGATGCGGCGCTTGCAGGGCGTTTGGATGCGTTCCGCACTGATCAAACCGAAACGATTTTAGATAACCCAGATCCACGAGACGCATAAGCTGTATGAGTAAAAAAGTGTGGGTGCTTGGCGCAGGTCAGCTAGGCGCAATGATGAAACATGCGGGCATTCCGTTGTGTGTTGATGTTGAACCTGTGGCGTTTGATGCGCCGATGGTTGATCTTCAAGATGACGATGCGGTTACCGCAGAAATTGAACTCTGGCCGCAATCCGATGTGACGGATCAGCTTTCAGCGCATCCGCACTTTTTGAACAAAACGGTCTTTCCTCGTATTGCAGACCGTTTAACGCAAAAACAACTCTTGGATGATCTGTCCATTGATAGCGCGCCCTGGCGTAATGTCGAAACGACAACCCAGGCGGCCGAGTTGTACACAGCGTTGGGCGACACTGTTTTGCTCAAACGCCGCACCGGTGGGTACGATGGTCGTGGTCAATACTGGCTTAAGTCGGCCGAGGGCACGGAAGTGCCGAGCGATTTCGCCGGTCAATGCATCGCTGAGCAGAAGATTCCGTTTGATGAAGAGGTTTCCATTGTCGGTGTTCGTGACAAAGAGGGAAATCTGTTCTTCTATCCGTTGACGTTGAATCTGCACGTTAATGGTATTTTGATGGCGTCTGTGTCGCCGCTGTCTCGTTTATCTCATCTGCAAGCCAAAGCCGAATCCATGCTGGGTAAGCTGTTAACCTCGCTCGATTACGTGGGGGTGATGGCGATGGAATGTTTCCGTGTGGGTGATGACTTGATGGTAAATGAGTTAGCGCCACGGGTACACAACAGCGGGCATTGGACGCAGTCTGGCGCTTCCATCAGTCAGTTTGAATATCACGTGCGTGCTGTGGCTGGCTTACCGCTGGCACCGGCTGTGATTAAAGCGCAATCGGTAATGATCAACCTGATCGGCACAGTGCGTAACGACGACTGGTTGTCGGTACCGGGTGCTCAGTTGTACTGGTACGGCAAGGAAGTACGAGAAGGTCGTAAGTTAGGCCACATTAACTTCTCGAATAACGATGCGGCTGCTTTGGTGGATTCGCTGAATACTCTGAAAGTGCAACTGCCGGAACCTTACCCTGATGTTATCGAGTGGGTAAACTCACATCTATAAGTGGTAACGCGAGTCTGGAAGCCCATCTTAGGATGGGCTTTTTTGTGCGCGCCTATCCTGCTTTTAGAAAGAGTTTTCCGGAATGATCACTGTTGAGTGGGTGTTAAGATACGTCGGCTGTGTTGATGGCGGCCGAGCGGCACTTTGCCGGTGTGATGCCAAAGAAATCACGAAACGCATGGGTGAAGGCGCTTTGACTGCTAAAACCGGTATGGTCGGCGGCCCGCATCACGGTCCAACCTTCTTGAAGCTTACGTTTGGCGCACTCTAGGCGTTTTTGCAGCACGTACTGATGCGGCGTAATGCCAAAGATCTCTTTAAAGCGGGTGTGGAAATGACTCGGGCTTAAGTACACAAGGCCAGCCAGTTCTGCGATTGAGATCTTACGGTGCATGTTCAATGCAATGTATTGATCCAGCACGCGCGCATCGATCACGGCTTGTGATTGACGGGGTTTGGGTTCACTTAAAAAGTTATTCACCGACAACAGAAGTGCTTGTCCACAGGCGTGCAACAAAGGCGAATCTTTCGGGGTGACCAGCATTTCACGGCTGATGGACTGAAGCAATACTTGGCGCTGAGGGTCGAGCGTAAAATAAGAGGGGTGATCAAACATCTTACCAATCGCCGATGACACTTGAAGGTCCAAGTTATCGCTTGGGATGTTGATCACAACAATGCGATTGTCCCCCAAGCCACAAAACGCATGGTCGGTGGTGGATGGCACCAAGCAGCCGTGACCGAGCTTGACCTGTTGGCCTCGGCCTTGAATATCGAACTCAGTATCACCCTCTAGGCCAAACACCAGCTGGTGGTATTCGTGGTCGTGGTGATGGGCTGTGTCCGGCAGGGTTAACAGCTTGGTATCTGCAATCGGCATAGTTGGGCGTTAATCGTCAGGATTGATCATAAAATAGACAATTTCTATGGTAGTACGATCTGATAAACTGTTGCAACTCAAGTTTACTACGTTTAAACGACGCAATTTTACTTGGTTATCGGTAGAATAGCTCGCCAGTTTTGAGCAAAGATGAGAAAACGTGAGTCATGTCTGAATTAAAAAACGATCGTTTCCTACGTGCGCTGCTGCGCGAACCTGTTGATGTAACGCCAGTATGGATGATGCGACAGGCTGGGCGCTATCTGCCTGAATACCGTGCAACGCGTGCTCAAGCTGGGGATTTCCTAAGCTTGTGCAAAAATCGAGAGTTGGCCTGTGAAGTAACCTTGCAGCCACTGGAGCGTTTTGATCTGGACGCCGCGATCCTTTTCTCAGATATCTTAACCATCCCGGATGCGATGGACTTAGGTTTGTATTTTGAGCAGGGCGAAGGTCCGCGCTTTAAAAAGATCATCCGTACTGAAGCCGATGTGGCTGCATTAAAAGTACCCGATGCCGCGACCGACCTTGATTACGTGATGAATGCGGTCAAAGAGATCCGTACCGGTTTATCGGGTCGTGTGCCTTTGATCGGTTTTTCGGGGAGCCCTTGGACGCTGGCCACCTATATGGTGGAAGGCGGTTCTTCTAAGGATTTCCGTCACATCAAGGCGATGATGTACGCCGAGCCTGATGTGCTGCACGCCTTGTTGGATAAGCTGGCTCAGTCGGTGACCACCTACCTAAACGAGCAGATCAAAAGCGGCACGCAAGCGGTGCAGATTTTTGATACGTGGGGCGGGGTATTGAGCGGCCCAATGTACAAGGCGTTCTCGTTGGATTACATGAATAAGATCGTTCAAGGTCTGATTCGTGAGCACGAAGGGCGAAAAGTCCCGGTGATTCTGTTCACCAAAAACGGTGGTCAGTGGCTGGAATCGATGGCCGCGATCGGCGCTGATGCTTTAGGCCTAGATTGGACAACCGACATCGGCGAAGCGCGTCAACGTGTGGGAAATCAAGTCGCCCTGCAAGGTAACATGGACCCAAGCGTGCTGTACGCATCGCCAGAGCGTATCCGCCAAGAGGTTGGAACCATCCTCGAAGCGTTTGGCACAGGTGAAGGGCATGTCTTTAACCTAGGCCACGGTATTCACCAGTTTGCCGACCCTGATCATGCGAAAACCTTTGTCGACGCGGTTCATGAGCTAAGTGGCCAATATCACGTGTGATTCAGTTTAATCCTTTATAAAAGAGAGCCTTGTGCTCTCTTTTTTGTTTCAACGCCGAGATCGATTACACTGGGCGCTTTGATCGATACAAGCCTTAGGAGGCGTTTTGGCCAAGACAAAAACAGCATACGTGTGCACAGAGTGTGGTGCGGATTACACCAAATGGCAAGGGCAGTGTACGGCTTGTAAAGCGTGGAACTCACTGACCGAGATGCGTTTGGGTGCGGCCAATACCGGCCCTGCCGCAAAGCCGCGCTTTGATGGGTATGCTGGGCGCACCACTGACCGGGTGATGAGTTTAAGTGATGTCGATTTGGCCGAAATGCCGCGTGTCTCAACCGGCACCAACGAGTTGGATCGGGTGTTAGGGGGCGGTTTAGTACCCGGGTCTGCGATTTTGATCGGTGGTCACCCAGGTGCGGGTAAAAGTACGCTCCTATTGCAGATCATGTGTCACTTGGCCGAATCAATGCCAGCGCTCTACATCACAGGTGAAGAATCCCTTCAGCAAGTCGCGATGCGTGCGCACCGGTTGGGTTTAAAAGCCGATCAATTAAAAATGCTGTCGGAAACCAGTGTCGAATCCATCACTCAGGTGGCGGGCGAGGTTAAACCAAAGGTGATGGTCATCGACTCGATTCAGGTGATGCACATGGCTGAAATTCAGTCAGCACCAGGCTCGGTGGCGCAAGTGCGTGAGTCGGCTGCCGACCTTACCCGATATGCCAAACAAACCGGTACCGTGCTCTTTTTGGTGGGTCACGTTACGAAAGATGGCTCACTGGCCGGCCCCAAGGTGTTGGAGCACATGATCGACTGCTCTTTGCAGTTGGAGGGCTCCTCTGACAGTCGTTTTCGCACTCTGCGCTCGCATAAAAACCGTTTTGGTGCGGTGAACGAGCTGGGTGTGTTTGCGATGCTGGAAAACGGCCTGAAAGAGGTGAAAAACCCCAGCTCAATCTTCCTTAATCGAGGCGAAAAGCCCAGTCCTGGGAGTGTGGTAATGGTGGTCTGGGAAGGGACGCGTCCCTTGCTGGTCGAGATCCAAGCCTTGGTTGATCTATCCCATATGAACAACCCGCGCCGTGTAGCGGTGGGGCTGGAGTCCAACCGTTTGGCCATGTTACTGGCAGTGCTGCACCGACACGGTGGTCTTCACACAGGCGATCAAGATGTATTTGTGAACGTCGTGGGCGGTGTGAAGGTGTTGGAAACCAGTGCGGATTTGGCGTTGCTGATCGCGGTGGTCTCAAGCTATCGAGATCGTGCGCTTCCGCAGGATTTGATGGTGTTTGGCGAGGTGGGTTTATCAGGCGAGATTCGTCCAGTGCCGAATGGGCAAGAGCGTATACGCGAAGCCGCTAAGCATGGCTTTAAACGGGCGATTGTACCGAAAGGAAATGTGCCCAAGGAGTCGATCCCTGGGCTGGATATCGTTGGTGTATCACGCCTTGAAGAAGCGCTGGACGCTCTGTAAAGGTTAGGTGTTACTGATTGCGGGTTGCGAGGTTTTCAAGCTCCCGCTCCAACAGCTCTGGGTCGCCTAGGTTAAGCTCAACCAAGCGGCGAAGGTGCGCCACCGAATCCAACTCCATCGTACCGGCTTTAAACGCCACGCAATCGCCTAAGTGATGACTCACGGTTACGGGCATTTCGATCACGGTATTGCCTTCCAGATCAATCGTTACCACGCCGCAGGTACCGGCCAAGATATTGGCGTGTTCCTTCGTTTTGGCTAACAAACCTTTAAGGCTGATGTCTTCTACTGTCATCGGGATTTGACCGGATTCCGTGTAGAAAGCGCAGTTGCCATCATACTGAATGCGAGCAAATCGACGGCGGTCTGTTTCCGGATAGGTCACTGTAGGTACTCCCGTGGTCGGTTGTGAAAATGCATCTTGTTCTTATCACTGAGCATAGAAACACTTGACCGCATAGGCAAGTTTGCGGGCAGAAAAAAGCCCTGACGAGCAGGGCTTTTTTAACCGCGAAAGGGTTAGTTCATGCGCTTGTACTTGATGCGCTCTGGCTGGTGGTCTTTGCCGAAGCGTTTCTTGTAATCTTCAGCGTATTCGCTGTAGTTACCATCAAAGAAGGTTACTTGTGACTCACCTTCGTATGCGATGATGTGGGTACAAATACGGTCAAGGAACCAACGGTCGTGCGATATCACCACCGCACAGCCTGGGAAGGCCAGTAAGGCTTCTTCCAGTGCACGCAAGGTTTCTACGTCCAAGTCGTTGGTTGGTTCGTCCAATAACAGAACGTTGCCGCCCTCTTTAAGCAGCTTCGCTAGGTGCAAGCGGTTACGCTCACCACCGGATAACTCCTTCACCAGTTTTTGCTGGTCCGAGCCTTTAAAGTTAAAGCGGCCGCAGTACGCACGTGATGGGGTTTGGTAGTTACCCACAGTGATGATGTCTTGTCCGTCGGAGATCTCTTCCCATACGGTTTTGTCATCGTTCAGTCCGCGTGCTTGATCCACGTAAGCCAGTTTAACGGTGGAGCCGATGTCCACTTCACCAGAATCCGGTTGTTCTTGACCTGCAATCATCTTAAACAGGGTCGATTTACCGGCGCCGTTAGGGCCGATCACGCCGACAATGGCACCGGGTGGAATCGTGATGTTCAAGTCTTCGAACAAGAGTTTGTCATCAAAGTGCTTAGTGACGTTATGCAGTTCAATGACTTTGTCACCCAAGCGAGGCCCTGGTGGAATGTAGATCTCTTGGGTTTCGTTACGCTCTTGGAACTCGCGCGAGTTCATCTCTTCGAATTGGCGAAGACGTGCTTTGGATTTGGCTTGACGACCTTTAGCGCCTTGGCGAACCCACTCAAGCTCGCTCTTCACGGCTTTTTGGTGAGCCGCTTCTTGTTTCGCTTCTTGGGCTAGACGCTTCTCTTTTTGCTCCAGCCAAGAGGAGTAGTTGCCCTCGTACGGGATGCCGTGACCACGGTCGAGCTCCAAAATCCAACCAGCGGCATTATCAAGGAAGTAACGGTCGTGGGTAATCGCAACCACGGTGCCTGGGTACTCTTGAAGGAAGCGCTCGATCCATGCGATCGATTCCGCGTCCAAGTGGTTAGTTGGCTCATCGAGCAGCAGCATGTCAGGCTTATCCAGAAGCAAGCGACACAGTGCAACGCGGCGACGCTCACCACCGGATAGGTGTTCAACTTTGGCATCCCAAGGTGGCAGGCGCATCGCATCGGCAGCGCGCTCCAGTGCTTGATCCAAGTTGTGGCCGTCTTTTGCGGTGATCAGGTTTTCAAGCTCAGCTTGTTTTTTAGCCAGCTCATCAAAGTCAGCATCAGGGTCCGCATAGGCAGCGTACACTTGATCGAGCTCGGCTAGAGCGTTTTTAACATCGCTTACGGATTCTTCCACCACTTCACGTACGGTTTTGGAATCATCCAGCTGTGGCTCCTGCGGCAGGTAACCCACGTTGATGTTCGGCATCGGGCGCGCTTCACCGACAAACTCGGTATCCACACCCGCCATGATTTTTAACAGCGTCGATTTACCCGAACCGTTAAGGCCCAGTACACCGATTTTTGCGCCTGGGAAAAACGACAACGAGATGTCTTTCAAGATTTGACGCTTAGGCGGAACAATCTTGCCCAAGCGGTTCATTGTATAAACGTATTGTGCCATGAGTAATTTAACCGTTATCTCATTGTGAATATGGTACCAATTCTAACGAGCAACACTTAGGAATGCTAACCAGAGCGCAGGATTAGTGTCCGGCCCCGAAACGTTGCTCTAGATACTGAATAATATCGGAGGATTCATACATCCAGCTGACCGTGCCGTCATCTTCGGTGATGCGAAGGCAAGGGACTTTAATGCGTCCGCCTTGCTCGGCTAATTCGGTGCGGTACATCTCGTTCTGCTTAGCGTCGCGCAGTTCAATATTCAGATTGAGGCGTTTCATCGCGCGGCGTACCTTGATACAAAACGGACATAAATGAAATTGATACAGCGCTAATTGACGCGTGGCTTGATCGACCGCCGCCTGCGCTTGCTCTGTGCGCTTAAGGCGCTTTGGGGAGGTAATAAAGTCGATGAACAAAATCAGGTTGCCAAGAACAATTCGAAGTATGCGCATGGTGTTGTCCTAAATAAGCATAAAAAAGGTGTCAACTATCTGGGCTAAGATGCCAATCGGCCGGGCGCGAGTGTATCACTGATTGGATTGATGAATGAACTTCGTGATCGATTGATCCAGTTTCAAGTGTGTTTTCTTCCACTTTGGGCGTATAATTAACGACCTTTTTTCGTAAGACCCGTCCATGTCACCGGGTTCGGCCTAAACTCTTAGGGGATAGCTATGTTTAGCAAAGATATGTCCATTGCTGATTATGATGCTGATTTGTGGTCAGCAATGCAGTCTGAAGCGACTCGCCAGGAAGAACACATCGAGTTGATCGCATCTGAAAACTACACAAGCCCACGTGTAATGGAAGCGCAAGGTTCAGCTCTGACCAACAAATACGCAGAAGGTTATCCTAACAAGCGTTACTACGGTGGTTGTGAATACGTTGATGTTGTAGAGCAACTGGCCATTGATCGCGCTTGCGAACTGTTTGGCGCAACCTACGCGAACGTTCAACCTCATTCAGGTTCTCAAGCAAACGCAGCGGTTTACATGGCGCTGTGTAAAGCAGGCGATACCGTATTGGGTATGAGCCTGGCACACGGTGGTCACTTGACGCACGGTGCTTCGGTTTCTTTCTCTGGTCGTATTTACAACGCTGTTCAATACGGTCTGAACCCAGAAACGGGCGAAATCGATTACGCTGAAGTTGAGCGTCTGGCGCTTGAGCACAAGCCAAAAATGATTTTGGCCGGTTTCTCTGCTTACTCACGCATCGTTGATTGGGCGAAATTCCGCGAAATCGCTGACAAAGTAGGCGCGTACCTGTTTGTCGATATGGCACACATTGCCGGTTTGGTTGCCGCAGGCGTTTACCCATCACCGATGGATTACGCAGACGTTGTAACAACAACGACGCACAAAACCTTGGGTGGCCCACGTGGTGGTCTGATCCTGTCTAAGCGTGCCGATGAAGAGCTGCAGAAGAAGCTTAACTTTGCGGTCTTCCCAGAATCGCAAGGTGGCCCATTGATGCACGTGATCGCTGCTAAAGCGGTGTGCTTCAAAGAAGCGATGGAACCTGAGTGGAAAGCGTACCAAGCCCAAGTGGTTAAAAACGCTCAAGCGATGGCTGAGACTTTCAAATCACGTGGCATCAACATCGTATCGAACGGTACGGATGATCACTTGTTCTTGGTTGATCTGATCGACAAAGAGTTCTCGGGTAAAGATGCAGATGCGGCCTTGGGTCGTGCGAACATCACCGTGAACAAGAACTCAGTGCCGAATGATCCTCGCTCTCCGTTTGTGACTTCTGGTATCCGTATTGGTACACCAGCGGTAACACGTCGCGGTTTCAAAGAGGAAGAAGTAACGCAACTGACCAACTGGATCTGCGACATCCTGGACGACATCAACAATGAGTCCGTGATTGAACGCGTGAAAGGTCAGGTTATCGACATTTGTGCACGCTTCCCGGTTTATAAATAAACCGCGTATCGTATACAATACGAAGGGCGGCTCTTGAGTCGCCCTTTTTTATCGGGCTCTGTTTGCCCATCGCTCTTTATTTTGGGTTGCGCGTTAGCAATCTACGCTCTTTTTTGACAGGAAACTCGTTATGCATTGTCCGTTCTGCGGTACCAATGAAACTAAAGTTGTCGATTCTCGCCTTGTGGCCGAGGGTCAGCAGGTGCGGCGACGTCGGGAGTGCATCGCCTGTCACGAACGTTTTACCACGTTCGAAATCGCCGAACTTCTGATGCCAAAGCTGATTAAAGCCGATGGCAGTCGACAGCCTTTCGATGAAGAAAAACTCCGCGGGGGTATCCAGCGTGCGCTGGAAAAACGCCCTGTCAGCGTCGAGGACATCGAAGCCTGCATCAACCGAATCAAACACCGTCTACGTGCAACGGGTGAGCGCGAAGTGCCTTCACGCCTGTTGGGCGAAGAGGTCATGAACGAGCTGCGCAAACTCGACCAAGTGGCGTATGTCCGTTTTGCTTCTGTGTATCGCAGCTTTCAAGACATCAACGAATTTCGTGAAGAGATTGAGCGCCTTTCTGGCGATGCTCAAGGCTTGGATACTGTGGCTGCGTTGGCCGATGAGTCTGAGGCTAAGTAATGCAGTCCAATCTTTCAGCCTCTTCAAGCTTTGCAAGTTTCGACTACAGTCAGGTCGATCGCGAATACATGGCGTTGGCGATTCGCTTAGCAAAGAAAGGCTTGGTGTCGACCGACCCAAACCCCCGTGTAGGCTGCGTCATTGTTAATGAAGGACAGATCGTTGGGTCTGGTTTTCATGTGCGCTCAGGGGAAGGTCACGCCGAGGTTAACGCCTTAAAAGAGGCCGGTGATCGTGCCAAAGGCGCCACCGCTTATGTGACTTTAGAGCCGTGCAGTCATTATGGCCGCACACCGCCTTGCGCCGAAGCCTTGATCAAAGCCGGTTTAGCCCGAGTTGTCAGTGCCATGCAAGACCCTAATCCGCAGGTGTCAGGACGCGGTCTTACCATGATGAGCGAGGCGGGTATTCAAACGCAATCCGGTCTTTTGGAAGATCAAGCCAAAGCGCTCAATCCTGGTTTTATTAAGCGTATGACCCAAGGTTTGCCGTTTGTGCGTGTAAAACTTGCCATGAGTTTGGATGGTCGCACCGCGATGCAAAGCGGCGAATCACAATGGATTACAGGGCCTGCTGCGCGTGCCGATGTGCAACGTTTACGTGCACGAAGCTCGGCCATCGTGACGGGGATCGGCTCCATTGAGTTGGATGACTCGAAATTAACCGTGCGTGATCAGGCCTGTGCCGATATTGATGGTCGGATTCGCCAACCGCTGCGTGTGGTGCTGGATGCCAAAGCCAAGCTCAGCACAAAGGCGGCCATTGTCTCACAGCCTGGGCGTACACTTTGGTGCACGCAAAAGGGCACTGCCTTAGAGGGCGTCGAGTCGATTCGTGCCACCCTTAACGATCATGGCCGAGTAGACCCACTTTGGTTGATGCGCTACCTTGCAAGCGAAGAACAGTGCAACGAAGTGCTGATTGAAGCCGGTGCTAGCGTCAGTGGTGCCATGATCAAGGCGGGAGTGGTCGATGAGCTGGTGGTCTATATGGCACCCACGTTGATGGGCTCTTCGGCTAGGCCGCTTTTGGATCTCCCAATGTCGTCGATGGCTGAGCAGCAGCGCCTTGAGATGGTGGATCTTAGACAGATCGGCGACGATCTTCGCCTGACCTATCGTGTTAGAGGAAATGACTGATCATGTTTACCGGAATCATCGAAGCCGTCGGTACACTGGACCATAACCAAGAGGTAGGTGGCGATCGACGCTTAACCATCAACACGGGTCAGTTGGATCTTGCTGATGTGAAACTCGGTGACAGCATCGCTACCAACGGGGTGTGTTTAACCGTGGTTGAGCTACCAGGCGATGGCTTTGTGGCGGATGTCTCCCAAGAGTCATTGGCCCACACGCGCATCGCCGAGCTTAAGCCGGGCGAGCGTTTAAACCTTGAGAAAGCGATGCGCCCAATGGATCGATTGGGTGGCCATATTGTGACCGGCCATGTGGATGGTTTGGGCGTGGTGCGCAAAAAAGAGCAGGTCGCGCGCTCCATTGTGTATGTGATCGAAGCGCCAAAACACCTGTCACATTACTTGGCCGCCAAAGGCTCGATCACAGTGGATGGCGTGAGTCTGACCGTTAATAAAAGTGATGGCGCGCAGTTCTGGCTCAATATCGTGCCGCACACGGCCGAGCAAACCTTGATCCACCAATACAAAGTAGGTGATCAAGTGCACTTAGAAGTGGATATTTTGGCGCGTTACATCGAACGAATGATGCAAACACAGAGCGCGCCTGACGAAGATCAGGGCGTGACCCGATCAAAACTGGCTGAATACGGCTTTCTGACTCGCCGATAGATGGGCTTAACACAGTAATCATCGGCATGGATAACAACAGAGGCATTATGAAACTGAATACCCCACAGGAACTGATCGAAGATATTCGCCAAGGTAAAATGGTCATCCTGATGGATGATGAGGATCGTGAAAACGAAGGGGATATCGTGATGGCCGCGGATCAAGTGCGTGCTGAAGATATCAACTTTATGGCGACTCATGCCCGTGGATTGATCTGCCTTACGCTAACGCGTGAGCGCTGCGAGCAGTTAAAACTGCCCCTGATGGTGCAAAGTAATGGCTCGGTGTACTCGACCAACTTCACCTTATCGATTGAAGCGGCCGAAGGCGTTACCACAGGGATTTCAGCGGCGGACCGTGCGCATACGGTTCGTACAGCCGTCAAACACGATGCTAAACCAAGCGACATTGTGCAGCCTGGGCATATTTTCCCCTTGATGGCGCAGCCTGGTGGCGTATTAAGTCGTGCAGGTCATACCGAAGCCGGTTGTGACTTGGCGCGTTTAGCAGGGCTTACGCCTGCATCCGTGATTGTTGAGGTGATGAACGAAGATGGCTCGATGGCTCGCCGTCCGGACCTTGAAGTGTTTGCCGAAAAACACGGTTTGAAGATCGGCACCATTGCGGATCTGATCCACTATCGCACCACCCACGAGTGTACCGTAACCCGCGATGCGGAATACGATTTGCCGACCGAGTTTGGCAACTTTAAAGCGGTAACCTTTAAGGATTCCATCCAAGAGGTAACACATCTAGCGCTGATCATGGGGGATATCTCCCCAGAAGATCCAGCAATGGTGCGTGTGCATATCCGTGATGATGTGATGCGGGATTTGGTCGGCGTTACCTTAGATGGTGAGCCGAAATGGACACTGCATCGCGCTTTGAAAGCGGTTGCGGAAGAAGGGCAGGGCGTTGTTATCCTGCTGGATAACGGTCAGCGCGAAGATTTAGGCGATGCACTGTCACGTTTATTGGGTGATTCTGTTAAACGTAAGCAAGCCAATTACAGTGCGTCTGGGGCTTACCTGATGGTGGGCACCGGATCACAGATTTTACGAGATTTAGGCGTAGGCAAAATGCGTCTTTTGAGTTCACCGATCAAATTCAATGCCTTGTCAGGGTTTGATCTGGAAATTGTCGAATACATCGCCAGTGACGATGTGTCGGTTTAACCAATAGGAATAGATATGTCATTTACGACGGTTGAAGGTGATTTTGTGGCGGTCGATGGGCATTACACCATCGTTGTTGGCCGCTTTAATGCGTTCGTTGTGGAAAGCTTACTTGAAGGTGCGCTGGACGCCCTAAAGCGTCACGGCGTAGAGATGGACAACGTACGTGTTGTTCGTGTACCGGGGGCGTTTGAGATCCCGCTGGCGGTGAAGAAAATCGCCCAGCAAAAGCGTGATGATGCGATCATTGCACTGGGTGCCGTTATCCGTGGCGGCACACCGCATTTTGAATATGTATCTGCAGAAAGCTCGAAAGGCGTTTCGCAGGTGTCACTGGAGTTTGATATTCCGGTGGCAAACGGCATTTTGACCGTGAACAGCATCGAGCAAGCGATCGAGCGTTCGGGTACAAAAGCCGGCAACAAAGGCGCGGAAGCCGCTTTATCCGCCATGGAAATGGTCAGTCTACTGCGTAACCTTGAGGCCTAAGAATGAGCGAAGAATCGCAACCGCGTCGTAAGAAAAAAGCATCGTTAACCGACCAGCGTCGTGCTGCCCGTAGCTATGCATTGCAAGCTTTGTATCAGTGGCAGATGGCCGCACAACCGGTGATCGAGATCGAAGCACAGTTTCGTGTGGATAATGATTTCTCACAGACTGACACGGCATTGTTCCACGAACTGCTGCACGGCGTGTACGGCAACAAAGCAGACTTGGATAAAGCGTTTGAACCGTTCTTGGATCGCGCTGTTAACGACCTTGACCCTGTTGAGTTGGCGACACTGCGCATTGGCTGTTACGAGCTGGTTCACCGCTTGGAAGTCCCTTACAAGGTTGCTATCAACGAAAGCGTTGATCTGGCGAAAACCTTTGGTGCGACCGACAGTCACCGTTATGTGAACGGTATTCTTGATAAGGTTGCACAGCGCGTGCGCATGGCCGAAATTCAAGCGAAGCGTCGTTCATCGTAACGAGTTAACCTGTGGACGAGTTTGATCTGATCCGCTCCCATTTTACGCACACCTACGACGCCAAGCTGTTACAGCAAAAAGGCGTTGTTTTAGGTGTGGGGGACGATTGCGCCATTACGCAGCTTTCGGCACAAGATCAGCTCGTCTTTTCGATGGACACTCTGGTGGCGGGCACACACTTTTTGCCCGACATCGACCCTGAAGATCTTGCTTGGCGATTGGTGGCGTGTACGGTCAGTGATCTGGCCGCGATGGGCGCAGAGCCACTCTGGATCACCCTAGCGCTCACGCTGCCTAAAATCGACCCTACTTGGATCTCTCCTTTTGCGACGGGCTTAAAGTGTGCGTGTGATCAATACGGTTTACTGCTGATTGGTGGTGATACCACCAAGGGCCCGCTAACACTGACCGCGCAAGTGCATGGTAAAACCCCAAAAGGACAGGCGATCACTCGAGCCGGAGCCCGTGTTGGGGATGATCTCTACGTTACGGGCACATTAGGGGATAGCCGCTTAGGGCTTGAGCTATTGTTAAAGCCTGCTCAACACGGTTTAGCGCTCTCCAAAGCACAAACTGAGTTTGCTTTAGCGCGCTTTCTAAGACCCACAGCACGTATTGAGGCGGGCCAAGCACTTCGCCCATTTGCATCCAGTGCGATGGATATCTCAGATGGGGTCGCGGGCGATGCGAAGCACATTACTAAAGCATCCGGTGTGAAGCTTGTGGTGGATGCTGCACGTTTGCCGAAATCAAACGCGTTAAAGCCAGTTGATGAGGTCTTAGCACGGTCTTGGATGCTGGGCGGCGGCGAAGATTTCGAGTTGCTGTTTACGGCGAACCCTGTTCATCGCGATGCGATACAAGCACTCTCGGCTACGCTTGATCTACCTATCACGCGCGTCGGTTCGGTTGACGTTGGACAAGGCGTTCAGATATTGGGTATCGGTGAGCTTGAGATCGCAGGGTATCAACATTTTTCCACACACGAACCCTCTTTGGATCAGTTATGAAGCCTACGGCACATTCCGTATTTTCACATCCCGCCCAGTTTTTTGCCTTTGGGCTTGGCAGTGGTTTATCCCCAAAAGCCCCCGGTACGGTGGGCACTGTTGCCGCAATCCCTTTCTACTGCTTGATGGCCTTTTTGCCGCTTGGTAGTTACAGCGCGCTGGTGCTGGTTGCGGCATTGATTGGTATCTATCTGTGTGGCGAAGCCGCACGTGAGTTAGGGGTACACGACCATCCAGGGATTGTCTGGGATGAGTTTGTCGGTTTTTGGATAACCATGTGGGCCGTGCCCTTTACTGGCCTAAACGTCCTGCTGGGGTTTGCGCTGTTTCGGTTATTCGATATCTGGAAGCCTTGGCCAATCCGTTGGTGCGACCGACACGTACACGGTGGGCTTGGCATCATGTTAGATGATGTTTTAGCAGGGGTTATGGCCTGTGCCGTGTTGCACCTGTGTGTTGCGTGGATTGGGTAAAGTTTTTCCCCCGTTTTTAGGGGAATGCAGTATGATTACCGACCGTTTCACAGCGAAGCTGTGTGAAGGTGTAAGAGGATAGAGTTAAGTGAGTATCGAATACGTAGCAGATTCTAAATTGCCGATGCCCTGGGGCACGTTCACCATGGTTGGCTTTGAAGATACCGAAACCGGCAAAGAGCACGTGGCGCTGGTGTATGGTGAGGTCAGTGGCGATGAGCCCGTCTTGGCGCGTATTCACTCAGAATGCTTAACGGGCGATGCTTTGTTCAGCTTGCGCTGTGATTGCGGTTTTCAACTACAAGAAGCACTTAAGCGCATCGCCGAAGAGGGCAAAGGTGTACTCCTCTACCTGCGTCAAGAAGGTCGCGGTATCGGCCTTTTGAACAAGATCAAAGCCTACCATTTACAAGATCAAGGCGCCGACACCGTAGAAGCGAATGAGCGCTTAGGCTTTGGGGCGGATATGCGTGATTACACCATGTGCGACCCGATGCTTAAACATCTGGGTGTACATGCGGTTCGCTTGATGACCAATAACCCGCGTAAGGTGGCTGCGTTACAAAAGTACGGCGTTAACGTGACCGAGCGCGTCCCTTTGCAAGTGGGTAAAAACAGTCACAATGAACACTACTTATCCACAAAAATGGATAAGTTAGGTCACATGATGACCGAACAGCATTTTAAGTCGTAAGTTGAGACGAAAAACGCAGCCTTGGCTGCGTTTTTTGTTTAGAGCGTGTATTAACTAAAAGTGCTTAGCGTGGAAGCGAAGGTGATCTTCAATGAAGGATGCAATGAAGTAGTAGCTGTGATCATAACCATCCTGACGACGCAGCGTCAGCGGGTAGTCACTGCTGGCTGCAGCTTTCTCCAGCGCTTCTGGTTTGAGCTGCTTCTCAAGGAAGGAATCCGCCTCGCCTTGATCAACCAACGCCGGTGTAACGTCCGTCGCTTTGGCCATCAATAAGGCCGAATCGTACTGCTCCCAAGTATTTCTATCACTGCCTAAGTACGCACTGAACGCCTTTTCACCCCATGGACAGTTGGTCGGGTGAGTGATCGGGCTAAACGCGGAGACTGACGAGTATCGACCCGGGTTTTTCAGGGCGATCATCAAGGCGCCGTGTCCCCCCATCGAGTGACCAGCAATGGCCCTCTGATCACTGACTGGGAACAAGGATTCCACCAAGCGAGGCAGCTCATTGACCACATAATCGTACATGCGGTAATGATCGCTCCAAGGCGCTTGTGTCGCATTGACATAGAAGCCTGCTCCTTGACCGAGGTCGTAACCCTCATCATTGGCCACATCCCCGCCGCGCGGGCTGGTATCCGGAGCGACGATAGCGATGCCAAGCTCCGCCGCTAAGCGATGCGCGCCGGCCTTTTGCATGAAGTTTTCATCGGTACAGGTCAATCCCGACAGCCAATACAGCACCGGCACTTTCTGACCGCTTGCGGTTTGCGGTGGTAGATAGACCGCAAAGCGCATAGGGCACTTCAGCACTTCGGAGTCGTGCGAGTACTGTTTGTGCCAGCCGCCAAAACTCTTATTACTGCTTACGTTTTCAACGCCCATAGCGCCTCCTGTTATTGATCGAAGTGGATCACGCTGCGAATGCTTTTGCCTTCGTGCATCAGATCAAACGCTTCGTTGATGTCTTCCAGTGGCATGGTGTGGGTAATGAAGTCGTTTAGGGCAAATTTACCCGCTAGATAATCGTCCACAATACCCGGCAGTTCAGAGCGGCCTTTCACGCCACCAAAGGCTGAACCGCGCCATACACGACCGGTAACCAACTGGAATGGACGCGTCGAGATCTCTTGGCCTGCACCTGCAACACCAATGATCACAGACTCACCCCAACCTTTATGGCAACACTCCAGAGCAGAGCGCATGACATTCACGTTGCCGATACACTCAAACGAGTAATCCACACCACCGTCGGTCAGTTCGACGATTACTTCTTGAATCGGCTTGTCGTAATCGTTCGGGTTGATCAGGTCGGTCGCGCCCAGCTTTTTTGCTAGTTCAAACTTAGAATCGTTGATGTCGACACCGATAATGCGGCCCGCTTTAGCCATGGTCGCACCGATGATGGCCGATAAACCAATGCCACCTAAACCGAAGATCGCAACGGTTGCGCCTTCTTCGACCTTCGCGGTTTTCAAAACGGCACCCATGCCGGTCGTTACACCGCAGCCCAGCAAGCAGACTTCTTCAAGTGGTGCTTTTGGGTTGACCTTCGCCAGTGAGATTTCAGGCAATACGGTGTATTCCGAGAAGGTCGATGTGCCCATGTAGTGGTAGATGTCTTGGCCTTTGCAACGGAAGCGCGACGTGCCGTCTGGCATCAAGCCTTTACCTTGGGTTGCACGCACCGCTTGGCACAAGTTGGTTTTACCGGATGTACAGAACTTACACTCGCCACACTCGGCGGTGTACAGCGGGATAACATGATCGCCGACAGAAACGCTGGTAACGCCTTCGCCGATGGACTCAACAATACCGCCACCTTCATGACCTAAGATGGATGGGAAAACGCCTTCTGGATCCTCACCCGAGAGTGTGAACGCGTCCGTGTGGCATACGCCGGTTGCGATGATCTTAACGCGCACTTCGCCAGGGCCAGGTGGTAGAACTTCAACCTCTTCAATGGACAGTGGTTTGCCCGCTTCCCAAGCGATGGCGGCTTTACAGGTGATGATATCGGTCATTGTGATCCCCTCGACTCGATTAAACAGTGGCCTCGATTATAGAAGTGGCGCTATTTAAGATAATCAGGTAAAAGTAAAAAACATTTTTACCAGTGAGTAATAATTAATGGCATCGCCACAATGGGATGGGATCAACGAGTTTGTCAGTGTGGCCGAATGCGGCAGCTTTACCAAAGCGGCTGAGCAACTTGGGATCTCCACCGCGCAAGTAAGTCGGCAGATCAGCGCGATGGAAAAGCGCTTATCCACCAAGCTTATGTATCGCACAACTCGTAAGGTCACCTTAACCGAAGCGGGGTCCGACTATTACCAACAGTGTCGAGCCATACTGGATGCACTCGAAGCGGCTCAGCAACAGGTGCTGGATCAGCAGCACACCACCAAAGGCTTGATTAAACTGACGGCCCCCGTCACCTTCGGCGAGCAGGCGATTGCCCCGATTGTGAATGATTTTGTGTTGGATCACCCCGATGTCACCATCCAGATGAACCTAACCAACACTATGGTGGACTTGGTGGCCGATGGGTATGACTTAGCGATCCGTTTAGGTGAACTGGAAAACTCCAGCATGATGGCCAAGCGACTGACAACGCGAGCGCTGTTTGTGTGCGCATCGCCTGAGTACCTCAGCCGAAACGGTGCGCCCTATACCTTGTCGGAGTTGGATCAACACAACTGCCTACAGGGCAATCACGATTACTGGCGCTTCATCGAAGATGGGCATGCAAAACACCTAAAGGTCAGGGGCTCCATTAAAAGCAACAGTGGCCTTGCGCTGGTGGATGCGGCGCTAAAAGGGATCGGTTTGATCCAGCTTCCGGATTATTACGTGCGACCGTATTTAACGAGCGGGCAACTAATTCCGTTGCTGAAAGGCTATCAAGAGGCACACGATGGTGTATGGGCCGTGTATCCGAATACTAAGCACTTAACCCTTCGAGTACGCCGTTTGATCGACTTTATTGCAGAGCGATTAAGCAATTCATAACCGATCGCCGATACCGCGCTCCCTTCGTGTCCAGCCGATCTTAATGATGCGCCCGCCTTTGTATTGCACCAACCAATATTTGCCATCGCGTTGCCATACGGCACGTTTCTTGGAGCATACTTTTTTAACATCTATTCGATGACAGACAGTGTCGGTGGTCAGTTTAAAGGAGGGCTTACCCCAGAGCTTTTCCAGTGATTTTAGCGGACTCCCTTCACGGATTAACTGACCACTGGCATCACGAATATTATTGGCAGAAAGAGAAGTGCAAAATAGAACACAGAGGGTAGCAGTTAAAAGTTTCATTCAGTTCCTTTGAGTGAGCTTTTACGTAAATGAGGTGTGCAAGCTACATGAGGGTGTGTGTCCAGAGGCTGAATAATCCAGCCATCCTTCCAAAAACCTTCCTAATCGACCGCGTTACTGAGAGGGCGGTATCGAAAACTCTCGAGCGATCTCAATGAAGGCCTGAATGTAGGGTGTTTCTGCATCGCCTTCTCGCACACCAAGATAGATCTTTTTCAATATGCCCTTTTTACCTAGGCGCACAACATTGATCGGCAGCTTTTGGCAGTACTCTTGTGCAAGCCAGCGAGGCAGAGCTGCAACCCCACGTCCGCTTGCGACCATTTGCAACATGATGTCTGTGGTTTCGATGGTTTTATGTCGCTTTGGGCTGACCCCAGCAGGGGTTAAGAAAAGCGAATAGATATCCAAACGCTCTGGTTCTACCGGGTAGGTTAGCAAGACTTCGTGGCGAAGTTGCTCTGGGGATATGCTCAGCTCATTCGCTAACGCGTGCTCCTTCGGAACGACTAAAACTTGCTCATAATCAAATACAGGCTCAAATTCTAAACCTGACTTATAAAACGGGTCAGGTGTGACCAAAAGATCAATTTCGTAGGCCAATAACGCACCGACCCCGCCAAACTGAAACTTCTGTTTAACATCCACATCGACATCTGGCCAGTTGCTTAAAAAAGGCGATACGACTTTAAGTAACCATTGATAGCAAGGATGGCACTCCATCCCAATACGCAATGTGCCCCGCTCGCCCTGAGTCATCTGCTGTAAGCGATCTTCCGCATGTTCAAGCATGGGTAAAACCCGATTCGCGATCGACAGCAAAAAGTGGCCAGCTTGGGTCAGTTTCAGTCGCCGTCCCTCACGTAACCACACAGGAGTGCCTAAGTTGTCTTCCAGTTTTTTGATGGTATGGCTTAGCGCCGATTGAGTGACGCACAGGTGCTTTGCCGCCGATGTGAGGGAGCCGTGCTGCTCAACGGATTTGAGAATGGCAAGGTGGGAGCGTTCTAACATGGAATGTGTGATCAAAATTAATGGAAGATCTAATTTAAGTTAATTTTGCTCACTTTAGAAGTCTTTTTGATGCTTACGGCTTTGACGAGCGTGTGGGAACTTAGGAAAAACAATCGATAAGTTTTGCTCATATACCTGTGAGATAAAACCATTTTTATTCATGGTTTTATCTCGGTATAAATTCCCAATACTGATTAAGCTTTGGGGGATGCCCGATGAAAAGTAACTTTGTATTTAGCATCAAGAGTGTTCGATTTGATGAGCATTATGAGCCTGCCAGCAGCACGCGGCTTACCACTAACTTTGCAAACTTGGCGCGCGGTACCAGTCGTCAGCAGAATCTGCGCAACACTTTGAAGATGATTGATAACCGATTTAACACGCTGGCTCATTGGGATAATCCCACCGGTGATCGTTACTCGGTTGAGCTTGAGATCATCTCGGCAGACATCGATGTTGAGGGCACAGGGGAAACATTCCCGAGCATTGAGATCTTGAAAACCAATATTCTGGATCACAAAGCGAATCAGCGGATAGAGGGAGTTGTCGGGAATAACTTCTCATCCTACGTGCGTGATTACGATTTCAGTGTGCTGCTGTTAGATTACAACAAGGGGCAATCCTCGTTTACAGTCCCACCCAATTTTGGTGATCTGCACGGTAAGCTGTTCAAGTGCTTTGTCGAATCCCCCGTTTTTAAAGAGCACTTTGCCAAACCTCCGGTGATCTGCCTGAGTGTGTCGGACAATAAAGTGTATACCCGCATTGAGAACGAGCATCCTATTTTAGGGTTTGAATACGAGCCAAACGAGCCCTCGCTCACAGAGCAATACTTTAAGAAGATGGGCTTGCAGGTTCGATACTTTATGCCTTCGAACACCAGTGCTCCGCTCGCGTTCTATTTCTTTGGTGACTTGCTAAACGACTACACCAACCTAGAGCTGATCAGCACCATCAGCACGATGGAGTCGTTCCAGAAGATCTACCGACCAGAAATCTACAATGCCAACGCGATTGCAGGCCATACGTTTAAGCCAAGTTTAAATAACCCGGATCACTCATCGACCCAGATTATCTACGATCGAGAAGAGCGAAGCCGTTTAGCGCTTGAGCAAGGCCGATATACCCAGGAGCATTTCATCAAGCCTTTTCAGACTGTGCTTGAGCAGTGGTCATCGCAATACGTTTGATAATCCAACCCAGAGAATAGCAAAGATGAAAACATTACTACCCACATCGGCGGCCGGTAGCTTGCCTAAACCCTCTTGGTTGGCAGAGCCAGAGAAACTTTGGTCACCTTGGAAGCTTGAGGGGCATGAGCTGTTAACCGGTAAGCAGGATGCCCTGTGTTTATCCTTGTTTGATCAGGTTCAAGCGGGCATCGATATTGTCAGTGATGGCGAGCAGACTCGTCAGCACTTTGTAACGACCTTTATTGAGCAGCTAAGCGGCGTGGATTTTAAGCAGCGCAAAACAATGCGGATCCGAAACCGATACGATGCAGAGGTACCCGTTGTTGTGGATCAGGTTGCCCGCAAGCAGCCTGTCTTTGTCGAGGATGCTAAGTTTTTACGGCAGCAGACCGACCGGCCTATCAAGTGGGCATTGCCTGGGCCTATGACGATGATCGACACCTTATACAATGATCATTATAAAAGCCGCGAAAAATTGGCTTGGGAGTTTGCCACTGCACTGAATCAAGAGGCGAAAGAGTTAGAAGCCGCAGGTGTGGATATTATTCAATTTGATGAGCCTGCGTTTAATGTCTTTTTTGATGAAGTCAATGATTGGGGCATTGCCGCACTTGAGAAAGCCATCGAGGGGCTTAAATGCGAGACAGCTGTGCACATCTGTTATGGTTATGGAATCAAAGCCAATACGGATTGGAAAAAAACGTTAGGTTCTGAATGGCGACAATACGAGCAGGTGTTTCCGAAACTACAGTCATCCAAGCTCGATTTGATCTCTCTGGAGTGTCAAAACTCTCATGTCCCTATGGAGCTTATTGAGCTTATCCGAGGTAAAAAGGTGATGGTCGGTGCCATAGATGTTGCAACAAACATCATCGAAACACCGGAAGAAGTAGCCGATACGTTGCGTAAAGTGCTGCAGTACGTGGGTGCCGACAAGCTGTACCCTTGCACAAACTGTGGAATGGCACCCTTATCCCGCCACGTGGCCAGAGGTAAGCTTAAGGCGCTTAGCGCCGGGGCTGAGATCGTCCGTAACGAGCTTAAATAAATCGATTCCCCCACGGGTTTTAATGGGTTAGCACGGCGACGATACCAGCGTATCTGGCCGACTTGTTCGGGACGCTTCACGTTGGCGGCATTCATGGCCGTTTATTGACCGCGTGGGCTACCGCTGGCGTACTTGGCCCGTTTGCCATTACGTACCTGCGTAACTTATCTGTAAACAACGCCATCGCGGATTTAACCGCGAAAATCGACCCGGCAGCCTTCATGGAGAAGTTTGGCTCCCCAATCGCTCAGTTAGATGAGCTAGTAGCCGCAAAAACGGTAACGGTGGCCCGCTTAATGGAGATCGCACCGGCAGGCACTGTCGACCCAACCTCGACGCTGTACAACACCACCATGTATGCGATGGCATCGCTTTTGATCATCGCGTTTTTCGCAAACTTGATGGTAAGGCCCGTTAAGTCGAAGCATCATGTTCAACATACGCATCCGGATGATGACTATGTAGCGTAAGTTTGAATGCGATTGGATAAGGAGGCCGCCTGTTTAGGGCGCCTCCTTTTTTGTGTTCAAGTGTATGGTTTAGCAGCTGACAACTTTAGTGTCAGCGACCAAATCATGACCACAACGTTTTCTTTGCTAAAGATAAAAACGGTATTGATTTTTGTTATATGGCTATAGTTCAGGTTGTATTAAGGTCTGATGTGGGGTGCTTGGTATTCTTGCGTGGTTTTTGGACCTGATATACTATTCGTAAAATTTTGCTGTTAAATAAGGATATATGCAAAGTGCAATAGAAGTCGCGAAATACATTTCTACAGAAATGATTAAAAATGCAAAATCCCCAGCTGCCGAAAGGGTTTCTAATAACTTAGATTCTATCAGTACAACACACAAAGCATTTTTAGAATTTAAAAGTCTTGTTGGCTACGGAAGACCTTGGGATCATAAGCTTTATATAAGTGAAACCTATGGTAAATATTCGCTGGATCCTGTCAGTAATGAGCAAATACCATGGGACGTTTGGTCTAATATTCATTACGGATATATTGGGAAGATAATAGGGTTCTCTAAGTGGACGCTATTATCTGCTGCTGGAATAGCTCAGTTTAAAGATAGTGTTGTTCCGGATGGATACTTATTACGTAGGAGCCAAGAGTGGTTCGACTTTGATGTTTTTTCAGCTTTAGATGATCCGCGAGATCAAGTGGCAATAAAAATTGGCATATCTCTGTGGGATAAAAATAAGTTAAAGGTTAATCATGCTCTAGTTATGGAGTATTAGAGTGAATATTCAGGGTTTGGTTTGATGAAATATATTATTTTTTGTCTTTTTTTTGTTTTGGGTGGATGTTCTCAGGATTATGAAGCGCTTGAAAACAGTGTTGAGGCTGTCGGATAAGTCTTTCAGCCCTCGACCTGCGGTCGAATCCTCAGTTACACTGCTTGAAACAAACTTTACCCCGCATGGTGCA